>JAEUAC010000288.1 GCA_019695455.1 Methylorubrum extorquens
CGCAGCCGGCGGACGAGGACGGGACGGGCGGCCGCCCCCTCCCGGACGCGGCCCGCCGCCACGGCGACGCCGATATCCGCCAGCGTGTTGAGCGCGACGGCCACGCAGCCCAGCACCAGGAACTGCAGCGCGACGGACCCGGACGGGTCCACGAATTGCGGAACGAAGGCCAGGAAGAAGGCCGCGGTCTTCGGGTTCAGCGCCTCGACGAGGATTCCCTCCCGGAAGGCGCGCCGCGGCCCGAGCGAGGCCGCACCCGCCGCCTTCCCCAAGGCGGTCGCGACCTCCCGGCGCGCGCTCCTCACCGTCCGGAGCCCGATCCAGACGAGATAGGCGGCGCCGGCGAACTTCAGCGCGGCGAACAGCTCGGCGCTCGCCAGCACCACCGCCGAGACCCCGAGGCTGCCGGCGATCACGTGGACCGTGCCGCCGATGCCGGTGCCGATGCTGGAGGCGATACCCTCGCCGCGGCCTCCCGCGAGGGTCCGGGCGGCGACATAGAAGATCCCGGGACCGGGCGTGACGGCGAGCAGCAGGGCCGCGGCGCAATACAGGGCGAAGGCGGTCGGAGCGATCATGGTCCTGCGCCGCTCAGGCCGGGATGAGCGCGGCCGCCTCGCGGTCGGACGCCCGTTCGCTGGCCGCGAGCCCGGCGGCCACGCCGGCCCGGTCGGCCCCGTTCCGGTTCTGGCTCATCTTCCGCTTGCCCTCGAGCCGCGCGATCGGCATCCGCAGCCCGACGATCCCGCGGAGCTGCGCCGCGACGAAGTCGGGCGGCGCGTCCGCGACGGCCCAGGGCAGGGCGCGCGGCCGCTCGTACAGCTCCGTCAGCCGGGTCACGACGTCGAGGAGCCGATCCGGATCGTCGAAGAACTCGACTGGGCCGTGGGCGTGCACGGCCACGTAGTTCCACGTCGGCACGACCTTCCCGGTCTCCTGCTTCGTCGCGTACCAGGAGGGCGTCACGTAGGCGTCCGGGCCCATGAAGATCGCGACGCCGTCGCCGATGGGCGGGCTGCGCCAATGCGGATTGGCCCGCGAGACGTGGCCGTAGACGACGCCCTGCTCGCCCTCGTTCTCGTCGATCACGAGCGGCAGCGGCGTCACGAGCGGACCCGCCTCGGTCGCCGTGACGAAATTGGCGAGCCGGGCCGCCCGCATCGTCGCGAGCAGGCCGTCGCGATCCTCGTCCCGGAAGGCGGGCGGCGTGTACATGGGCGAAGCTCCTTGCGTCCGCCCCGACATGCGGTCAATCTGGCTCTTCCGAAACAGCCAGTTCGGCAGGATCGACGTGGGCCAGTCGGCGGATCGAGGAACGGCGCGTCGGATCGTTGCGGCCATCCGGGACCAGATTCACGCGGGGACCTACCGGGCGGGAGACAAGCTGCCCTCGACCCGCGCCTTCGCGGCGGAGTGGGGCGCCTCCCGCACGACCGTCACGGCGGCCTATGGCCAGCTCATCGCGGAGGGGTACCTCACGAGCAGCCCGGGAGCCCGCGCGAGCGTCGCGGCCGGGCTGGTCGACGCCGCCGCCCTTCCGCAGCCCGCCCGTGCCGCACCGCGCCGCCTGTCGGCCTTCGCCGAGCGGGTGGCGGCCTTCCCGCCGCCACCCGTCGCCGCCCCGCCTCGGCTCGCCGATTTCCGCTACGGCGACCTCTCGGCCGGCGACTTTCCGGTCCTGGCCTGGCGGCGAGCGCTGAACGCGGCGACGCTGAAGCGTGGGACGCGGCTGCGCTACGACGATCCGCGGGGGTCCGTCGCTCTAAGGAGCGCCCTCCAGGGCTACCTGTGGCGCGCCCGCGGCATCCGCTGCGACCCGGACGACATCGTCGTCGTGAACGGCTCCCAGCAGGGTCTCGACCTCTGCGCGCGCCTCTTCCTCGATCCCGGCGCGGCGTTCGTCATGGAGAACCCGGGCTATGTCCTGGCCCGCCACGCGTTCCTGGCAGCGGGCGGCCAGGCGGTGGCGGTGCCCGTGGATGCCGAAGGCCTCGCGACCGATCGGCTTCCGCCGGCCCGCCTCGCCTATGTCACGCCGTCGCATCAATACCCGCTCGGCGCCGTGCTCTCCGCGTCGCGGCGGCGGGCGCTCGTCGCCTGGGCCGTCGGCCAGGATGCCTGCATCGTCGAGGACGATTACGACGGCGAGTACCGGCACGACGTCGCGCCGATCCCGCCGCTCCGCATCCTCGCGCCGGACCACGTCGTCTATGTCGGCA
Source organism: Methylorubrum extorquens (assembly GCA_019695455.1). Taxonomy (GTDB): domain Bacteria; phylum Pseudomonadota; class Alphaproteobacteria; order Rhizobiales; family Beijerinckiaceae; genus Enterovirga; species Enterovirga extorquens_A. The sequence goes on from JAEUAC010000288.1 coordinate 2,220, forward strand.
CGTTGTCGAAGACGCTCTCCCCGACCCTGCGGCTCGGCTACCTGGTCGTCCCGCCGGCGTTGCGCCGCCTCTTCGCCGAGGCCAAGCGGCTGACCGATCGGCACACGCCACTGCCCGAGCAGGAGGCGCTGGCGGACCTGCTCGCGAGCGGCGCCTACGAGCGCCACGTCCGTGCGGTCCGCAAGCGCAACGCGGAGCGCCGGGCGATCCTGCTCGACGAGCTGACGGCAGCGTTCGGGCGGGCCGTCAGGATCGCCGGCGCCGAGACGGGGCTGCACGTCGTCGCCTGGTTCGACGGCATTGCGTCCGATCGGGAGGCCGCCCTCGCCGCCGCGGCCCGGGCGGCCGGGATCGGGCTCTATCCCGTGTCGCCGCTCTACGATCCGGCCGGACCCGTGCCGGCCCAGGCCGGATTCGTGATGGGCTACGCCGCGCTCGATCCCGCCGCCCTGAGGCGAGGCGTGGCGGCCCTCGCGCGCGTGATCGTCGACTTCGGATGACGCACGGACGCCGCCGGGCGAGCGGCCGCGAGCGCCCTGCGAGACGTCAGACGCCCGGGGAGGCGAGGCTCGCCGTATCCCGGACGTCGCGGAACAGGGCGACGCGGCTGTCGATCATCCGGTCCAGCCGGGCATAGACCTCCGGGACGGTGAGGCCCCGGCGCCCGCGGCGCAGCCTCTCGAAGAAGATGGCGGCGTTCGCCCTGGCGGCGGCCGGAAAATGCGCCGTCGCGCTCTGGACCTTGCCGGCGTTCCGGAGCGTGATGAACCGGGCCGCATCCTCAAGGCCGAGGAAATGCGCGAGGTAGAGTTCGGTCGGCGTGAGCGCCCGGCCGACCTGGAAGCCGATCTGGGCGGCGTCGCGCCGAAGCATCTCGGCCGCCATCAGGGCCGCGACGGCGGGATCGCTCCTGAGCGCGAGGATGCGGGTCCGCTCCGCCCCGTCCGCGACGACGGGGCGCTCGTCGATCATCGTGATCGCGGCCGCCTCGGCCGCGAGCCCGTGCTTCGCCCCGAAGGCGCGCACGACCTCGAGCCACGTGCGGTCGATGAACTGGAACAGACCCTGCGCGCTGGAGGTCGACGCCTTCACGTCCGTGCGGAAGCTCGATTCCTTGTCGGCCAGCGCCATGAGGTAGGTCGGGTCGACCTCGACGGTGCGGGCCGCGTCGAGGATCGTCTCCACCAGCCGACGCGGAAGCGAGCGTGACCCGAACCGCAGCCACGACTCCGCGGCGTCGCCATCGGGTTCGATCGTCTCGTCGAGGCTGGCTTCGGCCGGCGACGCCTCGCGGTCCGCGAGGAGCGCCGGAACGGCGTGGACCGTGATGGCGTCGGTGGACACGGGCATCAGCATCACGGCGGGGCCGGGCGGCTTCTCGTCCGCCCGAACGATGTCGACGGCGTCGAGAGCGCTCGCGGCGAGCGCCGCATGGGCATGGCTGACCGGAGCAAAGGCCGAACCTGGCAGCAGCCCGCTCGCCGCGCAGCCGCAGGCGACGAGCAGGGCGGCGCGACCGACGCGGGTGCCGAGACGATCGAGGCGGTCCAGCGCGTGGCGGCGCGAAGGCGCTTTGGCGGATCGGGGAGCGAGCCAGAGGACGTCGTCGCCGGCGTCCTGCTCGGCCAAGGCCCGTCTGAAGCGCTCTTCTGTCCAGCCCCGCATCCCGCCTCGCGCGCGATGGACGGGTCCTTCGCCCGTCCGCGGCAACCCGATGGCCAGGGCCTGTGGCAGGAATGGGACGGCGACGCAGCGTTTTTGGGAACCCTCGGCGTCAGGCGGCGTTCGCGCGCGACATTCGGTGCGGATCGATGCAGCTCCTCCTCTATCCCGACCTGCGTCTCGGCCGGCCGGCGGCACCCGTCGCGCAGTTCGGTCCGGCGCTCGACCCCATCATCGAAGGCGTCGCGGCCATCATGCGAGAGGCCGGCGCGCTCGGCCTCACGGCGGCTCATTGCGGCTGCTGTCTGCGGCTCGTGGTCGTCCAGCCCCCGGGCGGAGACCGGCGCGTCTACGCGAACCCGGTCGTCGTCTTCGCGTCCGCCGACATGGCGGAGCACGAGGAGGGCAGCGTCTCGATGCCGGGGCTCCGGGCGACCGTCTCGCGAGCGGCCCGGATCCGCGTCGCCTTCCAGGATCGCGACGGCGACCGGCACGAGGAAGAGTTCGCGGGCTTCGATGCCGCCGTGCTCCTGCACGAGATCGACCAGCTCGACGGGATCTTCTGGCTGGACCGCCTGTCTCGATTGAAGCGCGAGCGTCTCATCAAGCGCCATCGCAAGCTCGGCGGGCGAAGCTGACGGCGTCTCCGGCTAAGGCTCCCAGCCACAGCGCCGGGCGAGCGCGTTGAAGCGCTCGGCATCGGCGCGGCGTTCCTCCGCATTCATGGTCCGGTAGCGCTCGCTCGACGGGATGAAGCCGGGCGCGTTGCGGGCGCGGCACAGCGGGTCCGATTGGCAGGACGCGAGTGCGAGGGCGACACCCAGCACGAGCAGCGGATTCATGGCGATCGCGACCACTCGTCGAAAACGGGGCCGTGTCGATGGCCGGTCCAACCCTCCGCCGATGCAGAGGAAACGATGGTCGGAGCGAGAGGATTCGAACCTCCGACCCCTAGTCCCCCAGACTAGTGCGCTAACCGGGCTGCGCTACGCTCCGACGGCCCTTGCGGGCGCTGGCTTGGTAGAATCTCCGGCGCCCGAGAGCAAGCCCGAACCGGAGGGCGTCCGACCGGCCGCCACGCGGCCGGCCGGGCGATCAGCTGTGGGCGAGGATCGCCAACAGCAGCAACGCTATAATATTGCAGATCTTGATGGCCGGATTCACGGCGGGGCCGGCGGTGTCCTTGTAGGGGTCGCCGACGGTGTCGCCCGTGACGGAGGCCTTGTGGGCGTCGGAGCCCTTCATGTGGCGCACGCCGTCGCGGTCCACGAAGCCGTCCTCGAAGGACTTCTTCGCGTTGTCCCAGGCGCCGCCGCCGGAGGTCATCGAGATCGCGACGAAGATCCCCGTCACGATGACGCCCATCAGCATGGCGCCCACCGCCGCGAAGGCGTTGTTCTTGCCCGCGATGGCGTTGATGACGAAGAACGTCACGATCGGGGCCAGCACCGGCAGCAGCGACGGGATCACCATCTCCTTGATGGCGGCCTTGGTCAGCATGTCGACGGCGCGGCCGTAATCGGGGCGCTCCGTGCCCTGCATGATGCCGGGCTTCTCCCGGAACTGGCGCCGCACCTCCATGACGACGGACCCGGCCGCGCGCCCGACCGCCGTCATGCCCATGCCGGCGAACAGGAACGGAATGAGGCCGCCGAGGAGGAGGCCCACGACGACGTAGGGGTTCGAGAGCGAGAAATCGACCGCGACGCCCCGGAAGAACTGGTAGGTCGTCGAACCCGCCCGGTTCGCCTCCGTGATGAAGTAGGCGAGGTCGGACGTGTAGGCCGCGAACAGGACCAGCGCGCCGAGCCCGGCCGACCCGATCGCATAGCCCTTCGTCACGGCCTTGGTCGTGTTGCCGACCGCGTCGAGCGCGTCCGTCGACCGGCGCACGTCCGGCGGCAGGCCCGCCATCTCGGCGATGCCGCCCGCGTTGTCCGTGACCGGCCCGAACGCGTCGAGCGCGACCACGACGCCCGCGAGCGCCAGCATGGCCGTCGTCGCGATGGCGATGCCGAACAGGCCCGCGAAGCCGTAGGACACGATGATGCCCGCGACGATGACGAGCGTCGGCAGGGCGGTCGATTCGAGCGAGACCGCGAGACCCTGGATGACGTTCGTCCCGTGGCCCGTGACGGAGGCCTGGGCGATCGAGACGACCGGGCGCTTGCCCGTGCCCGTGTAGTATTCCGTGATGACGACGATCAGCGCCGTCACGGCGAGGCCCGTGAGCGCGCAGCCGAAGAGGCCCCCGGACGTGAAGCTCACGCCCGCCGCCGTCGTGAAGGACTGGCCGAAGCCGCCGAACATCAGGAGGTTGACGATGGCGATGGCGACGACCGAGAGCGCGCCGGCGGCGATGAAGCCCTTGTAGAGGGCGCCCATGATCGACTGGTTCTGCCCGAGCTTCACGGCGAAGGTGCCGATGATCGAGGTCACGATGCAGGCCGCCCCGATGGCGAGCGGGTAGAGGAGCATCGTCTCGAGGACGGGCTGGCCGGCGAAGAAGATGGCGGCCAGCACCATGGTGGCCACGATGGTGACGGCGTAGGTCTCGAAGAGGTCGGCCGCCATGCCGGCGCAGTCGCCGACGTTGTCGCCCACGTTGTCGGCGATCGTGGCGGGGTTGCGCGGGTCGTCCTCGGGGATCCCGGCCTCGACCTTGCCGACGAGGTCCGCGCCGACATCGGCGCCCTTGGTGAAGATGCCGCCGCCGAGCCGGGCGAAGATCGAGATCAGCGAGGCCCCGAAGCCGAGCGCCACGAGCGAGTCGATGACCGTGCGCGAGGACGGCGCGAAGCCGAGGGCGCGCGTCAGGACGGCGTAGTAGATGGTCACGCCGAGGAGCGCGAGGCCCGCGACCAGCATGCCCGTGACGGCGCCCGACTTGAAGGCGACGTCGAGGCCGTCGCCGAGCGAGACCGAGGAGGCCTGCGCCGTCCGCACGTTCGCCCGCACGGACACGTTCATGCCGATGAAGCCGGCCGCGCCCGACAGGATCGCGCCGACCGCGAAGCCCACGCCGACCCAGATGCCGAGCAGCCAGACGAGGATGACGAAGAGGACGATCCCGACCGCGCCGATGGTCACGTATTGCCGACGGAGATAGGCCTGCGCGCCCTCCGCGATGGCGGCGGCGATCTCCTGCATGCGGGCCGTGCCCGCATCGCGTCGCATGACGTCGTTGATGGCCCAGACGCCGTAGGCGATGGAGAGCGCACCGCCGAATATGATCAGGATGATGGGCAGCATTCTTCGTCCCTAGCGATCGGTTTGGCGTGTCGTCGTTGGGCCGGAGGAGATCCGGCCGGCGTCGCTCGGACCTTGTGAGGACCGGCGCCGCGAAGCTGCCAAACTTCCGCCACGACCGCAATGCGACGGGCGGATGAGACCGGGGGCGAACGCGGACGGATCGGACGGAACGTTTCGGAGCGTCGTCGCCCATCCGGCGATGCGGCCGAGGGGATCGCGGATCGCGGAGACGGTGCGGGGCGACCGCCGGACGGACCGGGCCGAGGCTCCGCGGTCAGGCGCACGGTGCGTCGCGCCCGACAATCGGCCCGACGTTCGGTCGCCCAGGCGACCGGATCGTCCGCGCCTCAGGCCGGGACGGCGCGGAACACGCCGCGCGCGCGGCCGACGAGGAGGGCGAGGGCGGCCGCGGCCGTGACCGGCAGGACGAGCCAGTTCAGCGTCGCCCAGCCGCCGACGCTGAGGAGCTGGCCGGACGAGAAGGACGCGATCGCGACCGAGCCGAAGACGAGGAAGTCGTTGCAGGCCTGCGTCTTCGCCCGCTCCTCCGGCCGGTGGCAATCGACCACGAGCGCGGTCGCGCCGATGAAGCCGAGGTTCCAGCCGATGCCGAGGAGCACGAGCGCCGTCCAGAAATGCGCGACGGAGGTGCCCGACAGGCCGACGAGCGCGGCCGCGGCCGTGAGCGCGAGGCCGATCAGCACGACCGGCACCTTGCCGAGCCGGTCGATCAGGCGGCCGGTCACGAAGCTCGGGCCGTACATGGCCAGGATGTGCCACTGGATGCCGAGCGTCGCGGCGCCGACCGGGTGGCCGCATTCCACCACCATGGCGAGCGGGGCGGCCGTCATGACGAAGCTCATCATGCCGTAGGAGACGAGGCCGGCCGCGACCGCGAGCAGGAAGCGCGGCTGGCGGGCGATGACGGAGAGCGGCCGGCCGACGGCCGTGGAGGCGGCCGGCGGCGGCGGCGGCGCCCGCAGCGTCAGCAGCACGCCGAACGACAGGAGCGCGAGCGCCGCCTGGCCGAGGAACCCGCCCGCGAACTCGGACCCCGGCACGAGGCCGCGCGTCCAGATCACGGTCTGCGGGCCGATGATGCCGCCCGCGAGGCCGCCCGCCATGACCCAGGAGATCGCGCGCGCCCGGAAGGCGGGCGACGCCGTGTCGGCCGCCGCGAACCGGTAGGACAGGACGTAGGACGAGTAGAAGCCGGCCACGAAGGTGCCGAGGCAGAACAGCCAGAAGCTGCCGATCGCGGCGCCGGTCGCCGCGATCGAGCCGGCCAGCACGCCGATCGTCGCGCCGATCAGGTACCCGCCGCGGCGGCCGAGGCGCCGCATGACGAGGGAGGCGGGCAGCGTGCCGGTGGCGAGCCCGAGTTGCAGGAGGCTGACGGGCAGCGTCGCGAGACCGGGATCGCGCGCCAGGCTCTCGCCGACGAGGCCACCGAGGGACACGATGATGGCGGGATTGGCCCCGCCGAGCGCCTGCGCGACCGCGAGGATCCGCGCGTTCCGTCGGCTCGCGGCGTCGTCGATCGCATGGCTCATCGCGGCGGCTCCTCCCGGCGCCTCGATAGAACGACTTTCCCCGGACGTCATCCAATTTGGGAGAACGTTCTCGCGCGGGCCGAAACCCCTAGAGCTGCCGAACGGAGGGGCCGGACGGCGGCCGGGGTCGGGACGCTCGCCGGAGGCGAGGGCGACGACGGCGCGGGGGGCGGCCCTGCGGGTCGGGAAGCTCGCGCGGGCGGGTCCAGCCGCCCGCCCGCGCCCACAGCGCGACCGTGACGGCGCTCACCTCGGCGCGCGCCGCGATCAGGGAGGTGGGCAGGTCGCCGCCCTCGTATAGCGCGCGGGCCAGCGCCACGATCTCGGGATGGTAGGGCCGGCCGCGCCGGCTGCCGCTGGTCGCAAGGGGCGCCGTCCGCCGGGCGGCGGCATGGGGTCGGGTCGACTCCTCCGCGGGAGGGCGCGTCCAGCCGCGACGTCGGATCCAGCTGCAGACGGTCGACTGGGAGATGCCGGCGATGGCCGCGATGCGGGCCTGGGACAGGCGCGTGCCGACGACGAGGCTGCGGACGGTCTCGACGGCGTCCGTCGCGTAGGGACGGCCCCGCGGGGTCCTGTAGCGGGGCGGGCCCGCGGGTTTCCCGTTCGGCGGCCGGGTCCAGCGCTCCTGCCGCTTCCACCGGGCGAGGGTGTCGGATCCGATCCCGAGTCTCAGCCCGATCCGCTCCAGGCCGAGATCCGTCTCCTCGATCAGGGCCCGGGCGGCGTCCCGCTTCGCCGGCCCGTACCGCCAGGGCCGACCCGGCCCGGGGTCGTCGGCCGCCCCGGCCCCGGACGTCGCCGCAGCGAGGGGCGCCGCAGGGTCGAGCTCGCCCGCCTCGCGGACGAACCGGATCGCGCGCGCCCACCGGGCGATCGTGGCCCGGCCGACGCCCGTCCGGTCCGCGACCTCGTCGATGCGCAGCGTCGTCCCGGACAGGAGCGCCCGCGCGGCGTCCACCACCTCCGGCCGATAGGGCCGCCCTCGGCGGGAGAGGACGCGGAGTGTTGCCGGATCGGGCGGGTGGCTGGTCGTCATGACCAAGGACTATATTCTTACGACCTACGCGGTCAACGGGCGCGACGCGGGATGCGCCGGTTCGGGGGTCCCGAGGAGCTCTACAGGTCGCCCCGGAGCGCGGCCCCGAAGATGCGGCGGGCGCCCGCCTCGTCGAGCTTGACGGGATTGCCGCCCGCCGTCGGATCGTTCGGCGCCATCGCGGCGATGTCGTCGAGGCGCGCGTCGTCGAGCCCCATCGCGTCGAGCGTGTGGGGGATGCCGATGCGGGCCCGGAGATCCAGCACCCAGTCGAGCACGGCGTGGAAGCGCGGCTCCAGCCCGAGATAGGCCGCGGCCCGTTCCATCCGCTCCTCGATGGCCTCGCGGTTGAAGATCAGCACGTAGGGCATGAACACGGCGTTGGTCGTGCCGTGATGGGTGCCGTGGATGGCCCCGACGGGGTGCGACAGGGCGTGGATGGCGCCCAGGCCCTTCTGGAAGGCGGTGGCCCCCATGGCGGCGGCCGACATCATGTCGGCCCGGGCGTCGAGGTCGCGCCCGTCCGCCACGGCCCGGGCCAGGCTCTCCTTGACGAGGCGCAGACCCTCGAGCGCGATGCCGTCCGCCATCGGGTGGTAGCCCGGCGCGCAATAGGCCTCGAGGCAATGGGCGAGCGCGTCCATGCCGGTGCCGGCCGTGAGGGCCGGCGGCAGGCCGATCGTGAGCTCCGGATCGCAGATCGTGACCGACGGCATCATCTTCGGATGGAAGATGACCTTCTTCGTATGGGTCGCCGCGTCCGTGATGACGCCCGCCCGGCCGACCTCGGACCCGGTGCCGGCCGTCGTCGGCACGGCCACGATCGGCACGATCCCGGCCGGGTCGGCGCGGGTCCACCAATCGCCGACGTCCTCGAAATCCCACATCGGCCGGGTCTGGCCGGCCATGAAGGCGATGACCTTGCCGCAATCGAGCGCGGACCCGCCGCCGAAGGCGATCACGCCGTCGTGCCCTCCCGCCCGGAGCACGGCCAGCCCGGCCTCGACGTTCGCGCCGACCGGGTTCTGCTGCACGTCCGAGAAGATCGCGCGACCGAGCCCCGCGGCGTCGAGCGCGTCGAGCGCGTCCGCCACCATGGGCAGGCCGGCGAGGCCGGGATCCGTGACCAGGAGGGGGCGCGCCATGCCGGCCTGCCCATGGTGGCGGACGCGCTCGACGCGC
>JAEUAC010000049.1 GCA_019695455.1 Methylorubrum extorquens
CGCTCGACGTCCCAGATCGCGAGGTCGCAGGACTTGCCGGCCTCGAGGGTGCCGATCGTGTCGAGGCGGCCGAGCGCGCGGGCGGCCTCGCGCGTGGTGCCCAGCAGGCACTCGTCGACCGTGAGCCGGAAGAGGGTCGCGCCCATGTTCATGCACAGGAGCAGCGAGGTGAGCGGCGAGGAGCCGGGATTGGCGTCGGTCGCGAGCGCGATCGGCACGCCGTGGCGCCGGAAGGCGTCAACCGGCGGCCTGCGGGTCTCGCGGATGAAGTAGAAGGCGCCCGGCAGCAGCACGGCGACCGTGCCGGCCGCCCGCATGGCGGCCGCGCCGTCGTCGCTCGTGTATTCGAGGTGGTCCGCCGACAGCGCCCCGAACCGGGCGGCGAGCGCCGCCCCGCCCAGGTCCGAGAGCTGGTCCGCGTGAAGCTTGACGGGCAGGCCCGCCGCCCGGGCCGCCTCGAAGTAGCGGGCGGTCTCGTCGGGCGAGAAGGCGATGCCCTCGCAGAAGGCGTCGACCGCGTCGGCGAGCCCCTCGGCCGCGACCGCGGGCAGGATGTCCCGGCACAGGAGATCGACGAAGGCGCCGGACCCGCCCGCGGCTTCGGGCGGCACGGCATGGGCGCCGAGGAACGTCGTCGCGACCGAGACCGGGCGCTCGGCCGCGAGCCGCCGGGCGGCCCGCAGGCTCTTCAGCTCGGTCTCCCGGTCGAGCCCGTAACCCGACTTCACCTCGATCGTCGTCACGCCCTCGGCGAGGAGCGCGTCGAGCCGGGGGAGGGCGGAGGCGACGAGCGCATCCTCGCTCGCGGCCCGCGTCGCCCGCACGGTCGAGACGATGCCGCCGCCGGCCCGCGCGACCTCCTCGTAGCTCGCGCCGGCGAGCCGCAGCTCGAACTCGTGCGCCCGGTCGCCGCCGTAGACGAGATGCGTGTGGCAATCGACGAGGCCCGGCGTGATCCAGCGGCCGTCGCACCGGACCGTCTCGGCCGCCGCGAAGGCCGGCGCGTCCGCGGCCGGGCCGGCGAAGAGGATGCGGCCGCCGTCGGACGCCACGAGGCCGTCCTCGACGATCCCGAGGGCCGTCTCCCGGCCGGGCGCCATCGTGGCGAGCCGGGCGCCCGTCCAGATCGTGTCGCAGCGCATGGAGCCTCCCCGGTTGCGCCGGCCCTTGTGCGGGCTATGCAGGGGCGGCGCAAGCGAGGCGCCCGGGGAGTGGGACGTGACGGAGATCTGGTTCGCGGACGCGCTCCTGCCGGACGGCTGGGCGACGGACGTCCTCGTCTCGGTCGAGGGCGGCCTGATCGCGTCCGTGGCGGCCGGTGCGCCGCCGCCGGCCGCGGCCGCGCGCCACCAAATCGGCCTGCCCGGCCTCATGAACCTCCACAGCCACGCCTTCCAGCGCGGCATGGCGGGCCTGTCGGAGCGGCGGGGCACGGGCGCGGACAGCTTCTGGACGTGGCGCGAGACCATGTACCGCTTCGTCGATTCGATGGGGCCGGACGACGTCGAGGCCATCGCGGCGTTCTGCTTCTTGGAGATGCTGGAGGCCGGGTTCACGCGCGTCGGCGAGTTCCACTATCTCCACCACGGGCCGGACGGCCGGCCCTATGCCGACGTCGGCGAGCTCGCGGGCCGGATCGCGGCGGCGGCGGCGGAGACCGGCATCGCCCTCACGCTGCTGCCCGTCTTCTACCGGCACGGCAATTTCGGCGCGGTCGCGCCCGCGCCCGGCCAGCGCCGCTTCCTGTGCGACCCGGACCTGTTCGCCTCCCTCCATGCGCGCTGCGCCGCCCTCGTGGCGCCCCTGCCGGACGCCGTCCTCGGCGTCGCCCCGCACAGCCTGCGGGCCGCGACGCCGGACGAGATCCGCGGGCTGCCTCTCGGGGCGGGACCCGTCCACATCCACGTCGCCGAACAGGTGCGCGAGGTGGAGGACTGCGTGTCCTTCTCGGGCCGTCGCCCCGTCGCCTTCCTGCTCGACGAGCTGCCGGTCGACGAGCGCTGGTGCCTGATCCACGCGACGCACATGACGGCGGACGAGACCCGCGCGCTGGCGGCGACCGGCGCGGTCGCGGGCCTCTGCCCCCTGACGGAGGCGAGCCTCGGCGACGGCATCTTCCCGGCGCGCGACTTCCTCGACGCGGGCGGCCGGTTCGGCATCGGCTCGGATTCCAACATCGTGGTCGATGCCGCCCAGGAGCTGCGGCTGCTCGAATCGGTGCAGCGCGTCGCCGTGCGGGGCCGCAACGTGCTGGCCGACGGGCCGGGCGCCTCGACGGGCCGGGCCCTCTTCGACCGGGCGCTCGCGGGCGGCGCCCAGGCGCTGGGCTGCGAGGCCGGGATCGCGGCCGGCCGCCCGGCCGATCTCGTGTCCCTGCAGGGGGACGATCCGGACTTCATCGGCCGCGCGGGCGACGCGCTCCTCGACAGCTGGATCTTCGCCGGACCTCGCCCGAAGATCGATCGGGTGTGGCGGCGGGGCGAGATGGTCGTCGAGGCCGGCCGGCACCGCGGCCGGGACGCCATCGCGCGGCGCTACCGGGCGACGCTCGAGCGCATCCTGCGCTGACCTTTCCGCCGCTCGTCCCGACGCAGGTCGGGACGGAGGCCGGGCCTGGATCCCGGCCTTCGCCGAAATGAGCGGGGTTGGGGCCTACAGGTGGCGGACCAGCATCCAGAGCGCCATGGCGACCATCATGACGTTCTCGGTGAGCGACACGAAGCCGAGCGGGACGTTCGAGCCGCCGCCCACGCAGGCGCATTTCAGCTCGCGCCGGTCGACGTAGACCGCCTTGAACACCGAGACCGCCCCGATCCCGCCGATGACGAGCGCGACCGGGATCGACACCCACATGAGGGCGCCGGCCACCATGAGGATGCCGGCCAGCGCCTCCGCGAAGGGATAGATCTTGGCGTAGCGGACCCAGCGCTGGGCCAGGAGGTCGTAGCCGAGGAACATGTTCGAGAAGCTCTCGATGTCCTGCAGCTTCAGGATCGCGAGCACGCACATCGAGAAGGCGACGAACCACTCGCCCGCCCGGATCGTGAAGGGCGTGCCGAACGCGGCATGGCTCGCCGCGAGCGCCATCAGGGCCGTCACGGCGAAGACGGCCGCGACAGGCCGGTAGGTCACGGCCTTCTTGTCCGCGACGGGCTTGCCGAAATGGCGACGGAGGTCGTCGTAGCCGCCGATGCGCGCGCCGTCGATGAAGACCTGCGGCGTGGTCTTCACGTCGTGCTCGGCCTTGAAGGCATCCTGCTCGGCGCGCGTCCGCAGCAGAGTGTCGGTCACGGCGAAGCCTTGCCGCTGGAGGAGGTCGCGCGCCTTCAGGCCGAAGGGACAGACGTGCTGGTCCGTGACCATCCGGTAGAGCGTCGCCGTCTTCGCGGCCATGGCGGGGTCCTTCGGTCTCGTCGGCGCCGAGGCGCCGCCTGCTCCACCCTAGATGGCGACGCGGGGGCGATCGGTCCAGGCTGTCCTTCGTCAGCGTGGCGACGTCGGAGGGCCCCGTCGGCTCGCTCAGCCCGCCCGGGCGAGGGAGACGACGTTGTGCAGGGTGCGGTCCGCGCCGTCGAAGAAGCGGCGGATGCCGCGCGCGGCCTGGCGGATGCGCTGCTCGTTCTCCACCAGCGCGATGCGGACGAACTCGTCGCCGTGCTCGCCGAAGCCGATGCCGGGCGCGACCGCGACGTCGGCCTTCTCGATGAGGAGCTTCGCGAATTCGACGGAGCCGAGCGCCCGGAACTTCTCGGGGATCGGCACCCAGGCGAACATGGAGGCCGAGGGCGACGGCAGCGTCCAGCCGGCCTTGCCGAAGGATTCGACGAGGACGTCGCGGCGCTTGCGGTAGATGCCGCGCATCTCGCGGATGCAGTCGTCCGGGCCGTTGAGGGCCGCGGTCGCGGCGACCTGCACGGGCGTGAAGGCGCCGTAATCGAGGTAGGACTTCACCCGCGCGAGCGCCGCGAGCAGACGCTCGTTGCCGACCGCGAAGCCCATGCGCCAGCCCGCCATGGAGAAGGTCTTCGACATCGACGTGAACTCGACCGTCACGTCGAAGGCGCCGGGCACCTGCAGGACGGAGGGCGGCGGGTTCGCCTCGTCGAAGAACACCTCCGCATAGGCGAGGTCGGACAGGACGAAGATCTCGTGCTTCTTCGCGAAGGCGACGAGGTCGCGGTAGAAATCGAGATCCGCCACCATGGCGGTCGGGTTCGACGGGAAGCAGACGACCACGGCGAGCGGCTTCGGAATCGAGTGGATCACGGCCCGCTCGAGCGCCGGGAAGAAGGCGGGCGTGGGCTCGGCCGGGACGGACCGGATGACGCCGCCCGCCATCAGGAAGCCGAAGGCGTGGATCG
>JAEUAC010000234.1 GCA_019695455.1 Methylorubrum extorquens
GGCAGGGTGGTCATGGTCGGGTCCTCGCTCAGGGGCGGGCGGTCGCGGCGGCGGAGGCCACGACGCGAGCGGGTTCGGCGGGGGCGATGGAGACGCGGCCGGGCCCCGTCACCTTGGCGAGGACGGCCTTCTTGGTGCCGGGATTGACGACCGTGATCGTGTCGCCGAGCGCGCCGGATTCGGTCGCCCGGACCCGGAGCGAGAGCGAGATGCCGGGCACCTCGTAGACGAGGTTGACGGTGTCGTTGCGGGCGACGAGCTCGGGCCGCATCAGGTCGGCCGTCCGCAGCGTCGTGCCGCTGCCGAGCGGCCGGCGGGCCACGCGGCCGTCGACGGGCTGGCCGTCCCAGGCCGTGTCGGGCGCGACGCTGTCGCGCGGCCGGCGCTCGATCGCGACGTCGGCGGACTTGATGGCGTCGCCCCGGTCCAGCGCCCGCGACAGCACCGCGACCTCCACCGTCTCGACCGCCGTGCCGGAGACGGCGAGCGAGGCGCGCCGCTCGGCCGAGGACGGGCCGAGCCAGATCATGGCCGTGAGCCGGCGGCTCCGGCGATCGTAGAGCAGGTCGCCGACATTCGCCTCGCCCGACAGGTCGGGCGCGGCGACGAGCGAGGGCGGCGCGCCGTCGAAGGTGACGCCGGTCGAGCGCGCGTCGAGGCCCTCGCGCTCCAGCGCGCGGCGCAGCACCGCCTCGATCTCGCCCGGCCCGACGACGCGGGCCGCGCGCGAGACGGTGACCTGGAGGCGGCCGCCCGTCTCCACGCCGGCCACGCCGAGGCCGCTCGCGGCCTCCACGATGCGGTGCGCCTGGACGGTCCCGGTCTGGCCGAGACCGGGCGCCCGGAACAGGGCCGTCTCGGCGAGGGCGGGCGGGGCGCCGGCGACGAGGTCGCCGAGCGTGAGGACGTCGCGCTTGGCGACGACGTCGCCGCGGAGCGCGGGCCGGTCGTCGGCCGCGGCGGCCGAGAGGAGGCCGGCCCCGAGGAGGGCGCCGGCGAGCAGGCGGAGGGCGAGGGACGTCATGGCGCGCCTCAGCCCCGGAACATCTGGCTGGTGGAGGACAGCATCTGGTCGGCCGCCGTGATCACCTTCGAGTTCATCTCGTAGGCGCGCTGGGCGGCGATCAGGCCGGAGATCTCCGTGACCGCGTTGACGTTCGCGTCCTCCAGGTAGTTCTGGAGCAGGTTGCCGAACCCCTCCGCCGAGGGCGTGCCGTCGATCGGCGTGCCGGAGGCCGTGGTCTCCTGGAAGAGGTTGTCGCCGATCGAGTTCAGGCCCGTCTTGTTGATGAAGCGGGTGAGGTTGATCGTGCCGAGGCTCTGCAGGGCCGTCTGGCCGGGCATGGAGGCCTGGACGAGGCCCTGGGCCGAGATCAGGACGGAGGTCGCGTTCTGCGGCACGGTGATGCCGGGATCGAGCACGTAGCCGTTCTGGTTCACCATCTGGCCCTGGGCGTCGAGGTTGAACGAACCGTCGCGCGTGTAGGCGTTGGTGCCGTCGGGCATGCGGATCTTGAAGTAGCCCTCGCCCCGGACGGCGACGTCGTAGGGCTTGGACGTGGACGTGAGCGTGCCCTGCGAGGTGTCGCGGGGGGTCGAGACCGTCTTCACGCCCGATCCGATCGAGAGGCCGGCCGGGATGACCGTGCCCTGGTCGGACGTGGACGCGCCGGCCCGGCGCAGGTTCTCGTAGAGCAGGTCCTGGAACTGGACCTGCTGGCGCTTGAACCCGGTGGTGCGCAGGTTCGCGATGTTGTTCGAGATGGTCTGGACGTTGAGTTCCTGGGCGGCCATGCCGGTCGCCGCGGTCTGAAGTGCGCGCATCGTTCGGCCTCCCCTCAGGATGCCTGGACGTCGGCGAGCCGCGACAGGGCGGTCCGCTTCAGTTCGTCCATGCGGCCGACCATCGTGGAGATGGAGGCGTAGGACCGGTTGAGTTCGATGAGCCGGCTCATCTCGAGGACGGGCGAGACGTTGGACCGCTCGACGGTGCCGGGCTCGAGCCGGCTCGTGGCGCCGGCCGGCTGCGGGGCGACGCTCGACGAGAAGGTGTTGCCGCCCTCGTTCACGAGCGCCTGGGGCGACGGGAAGCGCACGAGCCGCGCCTTGCCGTGCTGCTGCTGGCGCGAGGCGGCCGTGCCGTCCGGCGCGATGGCGAGGTCCGTCTCGGACGGGTCGAAGGTGATCGGCCCGCTGTCGCCGACGACCGCGTGGCCGTCCGAGTTCACGAGCCTGCCAGTCGCGTCGATCTGGAAGGCGCCGTTGCGGGTGTAGCGCTCGCCGGCCGGCGTCTGGACGACGAAGAACCCGTCGCCCTTGATGGCGACGTCGAGGGGGTTCCGGGTCATCTCCATCGCGCCGGCCGCCGTGTTCATGGTGGTGCCGGAATCGATGACGTAGTCGAGCTTGCGGTCGCCGCGGACGAAGGCGTCCGCGCTGGCCTTGGGCATCATGTAGGTCTCGAAGCGCGACGAGCGCGACTTGAAACCGTTCGTCGAGACGTTCGCCATGTTGTTGGCGACGACGTCGAGCTCTCGGCGCAGCGCGACTTGGCGCGACAGGCCGACGAGCAGCGCGTTCTCCATGAACCGCTCCCGTGTTCATTCCCCGCCCGATCCTCGACGCTCCCCAGCGCGGATCGGACGAACGACACTGCGCAGGCCGCGTGCCAACCCGTGCCGGGTCGGAAAGCCGTGCATCGAGAGGGACTTGTCGGAATGGCGACCCGGACGGCGGGCCGCCGCGGCCCGCCGCGGGGCAGTTTCGACCGGGCAGAAATTGCCGGCTTAACGGCCGCTTAACCGTGCCGACGCGATGGTCCGCCAGGTCCGGTGCGCGGACCGCGATTCCGGTGGCGAACCATGGCGAAGAAGCCGGCCGAGGACGGCGCCGAAGACGGCGGCGGCGGCAAGAAGAAGAAGCTCATCATGATCGGCGGCGCCGTGGCCATCCTGGCGCTCGGCGGCGGCGGCTGGTTCATGAAGAGCCGGTCCAGCGCCGCCCAGCATGCGGCCGCGGAAGCGAAGAAGCCCCAGGTCGCCTTCGTCGACGTGAAGGAGATGATGGTGAACCTCGCCTCCGAGGCGAGCCAGGAGCGGCCGCGCTTCCTGAAGGTCAAGGTCGCCCTCGAGGTGAAGGACCCGAAGATCGTCCCCGACATGCAGCCCCTGATGCCGCGCGTGGAGGACCTGTTCCAGGTCTACCTGCGCGAGGTGCGGGCGAGCGACCTGGAAGGGTCGGGCGGCATCTATCGCCTCCGTGAAGAGCTGCTTCGCCGCGTCAACGTCGCGCTGGCGCCGAACCGCGTCGACGCGGTGCTCTTCAAGGAAGTGATCATCCAGTAGCGGCGGCGACCGATGACCACCCTCGACGCGGTCGGCTACGCGCACGATCCGGCCGATCTCCCGGCCGAGGCCGAACTCGACCAGGCGACGATCGACGCCCTCGTCGGCTATGCCGAGATCGAGGACGTCCCGCCGCCGGGCGCCCGCGCGGTCGCGCTCTCCGGTGGCGCCCGTCCGGCCAGCCTGCCCCTCCTCGACGCCGTGCTCGACGGCTTCGCGCGCCGCGTCTCGCACTCGCTGGCGGGACGGCTCGGCGGGGACGTCGCCGTGACGCGCCGGACCGTGCGCAGCGTCCGCTTCGCCGACCACCTCGATTCGCTGCCGCTGCCGACCCAGGCCTTCAAGTTCGTGGCCGAGGGCTGGGGCGGCGCGGGCCTTCTGACCCTGGGCCCGGGCCTCGCGCCGATCCTGCTCGACCGCCTCCTCGGCGGCGCCGGCCGGGCCGGACCGCGGGCCTCCGTGCTGCGTCCGCCGACCGCCATCGAGACCGGCATCCTGACGAGCGTGGTCGACGTCATCCTGGCCGATGCCGGCGCCGGCTTCTCGGACCTGGCGCCCGTCGCGATGCGGCTCGAGGGCCCGGTCGAGAAGCTCTCCGCCTCCGGCGTGGCCCGCGACGGCGAGGAGGTGCTCGTCGTCGGGTTCGACTTCTCCCTCGACGGGATCTTCGGAGGCTTCGATCTCCTCCTGCCCTCGAGCGCGCTGGTCGCCGTGCGGCCGCTGATCGAGAGCCGCTTCCCGGGCGAGAAGCTCGGGCGGGACGACCTGTGGGCCGCGCATCTCTCGACGGAGATCTGGCAGGCGGACCTGGAGGCGGAGGTCGTGCTGCACGAGGTCAGCCTGCCGCTCGGGCGCGTGCTGGACCTCGCGGTCGGCCAGACCCTCATGTTCGACCTGAAGCCCTCCGACTGCGTCGACCTCCGCTGCGGCTCTCTCCTGCTCAGCCGCGGCCGGATGGGCCGCGCCGGTGGCCGCATCGCCATCCAGATCGTGGAGCCGCTCCGGCCGGCGGGCTCCCAGGTCGTCCCGCCCGCGGTCCGGGGACGAGCCGAATGAGCGCCCTCCTTCTCGGGCTCGCGGACATCCTGGTCGCGATCCTGCTCGTCGCGACCATCGCCACCTCCGTGAGGCTGTCGCGCCGCATCGCCTCCATGAAGGCGGACGAGGCCGTGATGCGCCAGCAGATCGGCGACCTCGTGAGCGCGACCGAGCGGGCCGAGCGGGCCGTGGCGGGACTGCGCGAGACGGTGGCCGAGGGCGAGCGGAGCCTCGCCGCGCGCATCCGGGAGGCGGAGGCCGAGCGGGCCGCGCTCGACGCGGCCGCCCAGGGCGCCAGGGGCGCCGTCGGCAAGATGGACGCGCTCGCGGCGATCGGCCGGAAGATGGTCGACGCCGCGCCGCCGGCCGTCGTGCCGGCCGCCGCCCGTCCCGTCCCGGCGCCCGCGCCGGGTC
>JAEUAC010000253.1 GCA_019695455.1 Methylorubrum extorquens
CGGCCGCCGCGCCGACGCCGGCGCCGACCAGGGTCGAGGCGAGCCAGCCCGCCGCGACGACGGGGCCGAGGCCCGGGATCGCCAGGAGGCCGAGACCCGCGAGGAGGCCGGCGCCGCCGCCGAGTACGGTGCCGATCGAGGCGCCCGTGCCGGTGCCCGTCTTGGCGTCCGGGTGGTCCGTGCCGTGCGCGTCGCGCTGCGTCGCGTCGTTCGACACGATGCTGATCTCCGAATGCGGCACGCCGGCCGCCTCGAGGCGCGAGACCGCGGTCGCGGCGTCGGAATAGCGATCGAACATCGCCGTGATGGTTCTGGTCATGGTGTGATCCTTGTTGGAGAGATGCTGGAAGGGCCGGCGCTTATTCAGCGGCGATGTTGCCCTTGTAGTCGAAGCCGACCATCACGGACTTGCCGTTGTGCATGGCCTTGCCGCGCCAGACGCCCTGGTCGTCCTTCTTCAGGTCGGTGACGTCGCGCAGGCCGGCGCCTTCGAGGCGCGACTTGGCCTGCCCTTCCGTGAAGCTGTTCGCGCCGTTCTCGAGCGCGGACGCCTTGACGATCGTCGCGGTCCCGGAGGCGTTCACGCTGGAGGGCGCGTTACCGGTCGTGTTGACGGCGGGGTTCGAGGAGCCGGTCGGCGAGCCCGAGGAGGGCGAGGCCGGCGTGGGCGCCTGAGCCATGGCCGAGCCGGCCAGGACGAGGGCCGCGAGGGCGAGGGGGATGCGTCGCATGAGGTGCCTCCATTGCATAAACCTGCGGCAAGATGCCTTCGGCTTGAGCGATGTGAATGAACCTCACATGGGCGCGATCGTTCCATCGCGGCGGCCAGGAACTCGCGATGTCGCGTCAGTTTCTGCCCGGGCCGTCCGAGCCGCCCGTCAGTCGAGTGCAGTCGTTCGCGGGCGGGCCCCGGCCTGCTCCAGCCAGTGCCGGGCGATGGCGTCGCGGCGGGCGAACCAGGTGCCGGGCCGGGACGCGGCATGCGCCAGGACCCGCTCGAGGCCGGCGATCCGGCCGGGCCGGCCGATGATCCGCAGGTGCAGGCCGATCGACAGCATGCGCGGCGCCCCGGCGCCCTCCTCGTAGAGGCGGTCGAAGGCGTCGATGCAGTAGCGGGCGAAGTCGTCGGCGAAGACGAAGCCGCCGCCGCGCTGAAAGCGCATGTCGTTCGTGTCGAAGGCGTAGGGCAGCACGACGTGCTCGCCCCCTCCGACCGCGACCAGGTAGGGAAGGTCGTCGTTGTAGGCGTTGGAATCGTAGAGGAACCCGCCGTGCTCGACGAGGAGCCGCCGCGTGTTCACGGAGGTGGCGGAGCGCGTGTGCCAGCCGACCGGCGCCGTGCCGGCCGCGTCCCGGATGGCCGCGACCGCGCGCGCGATCGTGCGACGCTCCTCCTCCTCCGTCATGTGGGCGTGGGTCTCCCAGCGCCAGCCATGGGCCGCCACCTCGTGCCCGTCCGCCACCGCCTCGCGGGCGAGCCAGGGCGAGAGCGCGAGCGCCCGCCCGTTGGCGTTCAGCGTCGCGGCGACGCCGTAGCGGCGCAGCAGGTCGCGGATGCGCGGCCAGCCGGCCCGGGTGCCGTATTCGAAATGCGATTCCATGCAGAGGTCGCGCGCGCCCCGCACCTCCTCCACGACCTCGTAGACGGCCTCGTTGCGCTCGTCGCCCATGCCGATCGAGAGCTCCGCCCCCTCCTCCACGTTGACGACGACCGAGACGGCGAGCCGCGCGTCGCCGGGCCACCGGATGGCGGGCGGCGAGCCGCCGTAGCCCCGGAAGTCGCGGTCGTGGATCGGCAGGTCGGACATCGGCACGCGTAGGCGGGGTCTAGTAGTCGGCGAGGCGGCGCAGGCCGACCAGACGGTCGCCGACGATCAGGGCCGCGACGGCGAGCAGGATCAGGAGGGCCGAGATCGCCGCGATCGTCGGGTCGGGCCGTTCCTCGACGTATTGCAGCATCTGGATGGGCAGCGTCTTCGTCCAGGCGTCCGTGAAGAAGATCGAGATCGGGTAGTTGTCCATGGAGGCGAGGAAGGCGAACAGCCCCGAGGTCAGGAAGGCGGGCGCGAGCGAGGGGACGAGCACCCGCAGGAGCGCCGCCGGATAGGTGAGCCCGAGCGTGCGCGCGGCGTCGATGAGCGTGAAGTCGAAGAGGGACAGGGCCGCCACGACGGTCCGGACCACGTAGGGCAGCGTGATGACGACGTGCGCGACGAGGAGGCTCGTCCCGACGTCGCGCAGCCCGATCGCCCGGAAGCCCTGCAGCATGGCGATGCCGATGACGAGGCCCGGCAGCATGAGGGGCGAGACGAGGAAGGTCACGAGCGCCTCCCGCCCCGGGAAGCGCGCCCGCACGACCGCGATCGAGCACAGCGTGCCGAGGACGAGGGCCGCGACCGTCGAGAGCGCCGCGATGCGGAGCGACGTGAGCACGGCGGGCCAGAGGTCCCGCGAGGCCCAGACGCGCTCGTACCAGCGCGTCGACCAGGCGGGCGGCGGCAGCGAGAACACGGCGCTCGATCCGAAGGAGACGGCCACCGTGACGACGAGCGGCGCCATCAGGAAGACCACCGCGCAGGCGGCGACGACCCAGACGAGCCCGCGCGTGAGACGCTCGACCGCCGTCATCCGGTGCTCCCCAGCCGACGCGCGAGCGCCGTCGAGCCGACCACGATGGACACCGCCATGGCGAGGAGCAGCACGGCCGTGGTCGAGCCGAGCTCCTCGTTGCGCATGAACAGGAAGGCGCGGCCCGTCAGCGTGGCGAGCGTCTGGTAGCGGTCGCCGATGACGAGGCTCGGCACCACGTACATCGAGACGGCGAGCGAGAACACGAAGGCGATGCCGGAGACGATCCCGGGCAGCGTCAGCGGCAGCGTCACGCGCAGGAAGCGGTGCAGCGGCGTCGCGCCGAGCGTCGCCGCGGCAGCCCGGAGCCGCGGGTCGAGCAGCCGGATCACCGAGTAGATCGGCAGGATCATGAAGGGCAGGAACACGTTCGCGGCCCCGATCACGAGGCCCGTCTCGGTGAAGAGGAGGCGCTGCGGCTCCGACCAGAGGCCGAGGCCGACGAGGGCCTGGGACACGATCCCGTCGCGCCGCAGCACGATCTGCCACGCATAGGCCTTGACGACGACGCCGACCGAGAGCGGCAGGATGATGGACAGGAGCAGCACCACCTGGACGATCCCGCGCGACCAGGCGAGCGCGAGCGCGGCCGGGTAGCCGACCGCGAGGCAGACGAGGGTCGTCAGCCCCGCCGTCGAGAGCGTGTTGCCGATGACCCGCCAGCTGAACGGGTCGGACAGGAAGGCGGCGAAGGGCGCGAGGCTGAACCCGCCCGGCCCGTGGACGCTCCGCACCAGGAGCGCCGCGAGCGGCCAGCCGTAGGCGAACAGGAGGTAGGCGGCCGCCGGCAGGGCGAGCAGCGCGACCGGATCGATCCGACGCCTCATGCCGCGGCCGCGAGGAGCGCCGGATCGGGATCGGCCGGATAGGCCAGCATGTCCGCGACCGCGAAGGACAGCCGGACGGGTGCGCCGGGCGCGGCGCCCGCCGGCACCTCCGGCGCCTCGACCGTGACGACGGTGCCGCCGCCGACGGCGAGATAGAGATGCGCGCGGGCGCCCTGGAAGGCGACCTCGACCAGGGTGGCGTCCAGGCCGTTCCGGTCGGGACCGTCCGCCCCGTCGCCGAGCGCCATGCGCTCCGGCCGGATGCCGAGGACGACCGGGCTGCCCGGGAGGAAGCGGCCCGGCGCCCGCAGCGATCCGGCCGGCGTCGCGACCGTGATGATCCCGCCCTCCGAGGCCGTGACCGTGCCGTCGAACCGGCTCGACAGCCCGACGAAGCCCAGCGCGAAGGCGGTCGCCGGACGGCGGTAGATGGTGACGGGATCGGCGAACTGCTCGATGGCGCCCCGGTTCATCACCGCGATGCGGTCGGACATGGTGAGCGCCTCGTCCTGGTCGTGCGTGACGAAGACGGAGGTGGTGCCGAGCTCCCGCAGCAGGCGCTTCAGGTCGATCTGCATGGTCTCGCGCAGCTTCCGGTCGAGCGCGGAGAACGGCTCGTCGAGGAGCATCACCTTGGGCTGCACGGCGAGCGCGCGGGCGACGGCGACGCGCTGCTGCTGCCCGCCCGAGAGGGCGCGGATCGGCCGGTCCGCGAAGCCCGCCATCTGCACGAGGCCCAGGAACCGGGCGACCGTGGCGGCCACCTCCGCGGCGGGGCGGCGGCGCGCCTTCAGGCCGAAGGCGACGTTCTCGGCCACCGTCAGGTGCGGGAACAGCGCGTAGCTCTGGAAGACGACGCTCACGTCCCGCCGGTGCGGGGGCGTCGTCGTGAGGTCGCGGCCGTCCAGCACGATGCGGCCCCGGTCGGGGGCGAGGAGGCCGGCGACCATGCGCAGCAGCGTGGTCTTCCCGCAGCCGGACGGCCCGAGGAGCGAGATGAACTCGCCCCGCGCGACCGCGAGGTCGACGCCGCCGAGGACGGTCGTCGAGCCGAAGCGCTTCTCCGCACCGGCGACGTCGAGGAAGGCGGCCACGGCCGGGCTCCGCCGGTCCTAGAGGGACATCTCGCGGTCCCAGCGCTTGAGCCAGTCGCCGCGCTCGCGGGCGACGTTCGCCCAGTCGATCTGGTGGACGACCATGCCGGCCGGCATGCCGGCGGGCGCCGCCACGCCGGTATGGGTCGGCAGCGAGAAGGTCGGCCCCACGAGCTTCGCCTGCATGTCCGCGCCGAGCAGCGCGTCGACATAGGCGAAGGCGAGGTCCGCCTGCGGCGCGCCCTTCACGACGGCGATGCCGGACGGCATGGCGAACACGCCCTCCTTGGGGGCCGCGAGCGCGATCGGGGCGCCCGCCGCCTTCCGCTCCAGGGCGTAGGAGGACATGGCGGAGGAGATCATCCAGGCCTCGCCCTGCTCCAGCAGATTGTAGGCCTGCGGCTGCTGCGTGTAGACCGTCAGGAGGTTCGGCTTGAGGGTGGCGAGCTTGCGGAACCCCGCGTCGGCGTCCTTCTGGGCGGCGTCGAGCGACAGGCCGGTCGCGATCGCGGCGGCGGCGAAGATGTTCGCGAGCCCCTCCGTGTTCTGGATCGAGGGCAGGACGATGCGCCCCTTGTAGGCCGGATCGTAGGGATCGGCCCAGGAAGTCGGCGGCGCCTTCATGGCCTGGGTGTTGTAGGCGATGCCGAGCCAGGGCTGCAGGTAGTTGGCCCACATCCCGTCCATGTGGACCGTGCCGGGCTTCAGGGCGGCGAGGTTCGGCACCCGGGCGGCCGTGAGCGGCTCGAGGAGCCCCTCCTTCACGGCGAGGATCATGACCGGATCGTCCATCTGGACGACCGACATGTAGGGCTTGTCCTTGTTCTTCTGCATCTTCTCGAGGTTCACGAGCGAGCGCGTGCCCTCGAAGATGACCTTGGCGCCGTGCGCCTTCTCGAAGGCCGGCACGACGATCTCCTCCACCCAGCTCTTGTGGCCGGCGGCGCCGCCCACGACGAGTTCGCGCGTCTGGGCGCGCAGGATCGCCGGCGAGGCGAGGAGCGCGGAGGCCGCGGCCCCGCCCCGGAGCAGGGCGCGGCGGTTGGGCGTGCCCGACAGGATGGACGACATGGCAGGCTCTCCTCGTGCGCGGCCGGGCCGCGGGATCGTCGGACCGGCTCTCGGGCCGGCGGGACGTCCCAGGCATACGGCGGGAGGCCCCCGCCTCGAAGCACAAAGAAGTTCCAATTGTGCACAATATGAAGCCACGCCGCGCGCTTGGGTGCGTCGGCGCGGGCCCGTATAGGAGGCCGAAAGGCGGAGACCATGGACGAAGGATCGATCCATTCCGTGCTGGCGCGCGCGCTCCTCGCGGGGCGCGTCCCGGCCGGCACGAAGCTCGGCGAACATCGGCTGGCGGCCGTCTTCGGCGTGAGCCGGGAGCGGATCCGCAAGGTGCTGCACCGGCTCGGCCACGAGCGGCTGGTCACGATCGAGAGGAACCGCGGCGCCTTCGCCATCGACCCGGACCTCGGGGAGGCCCGGATGGTCTACGAGGCGCGCCGCATCCTGGAGGGCGGGATCGTCGCGCACCTCGCCGACACGCTGGACGAGGCGGGCCGGGCCCGGCTGGAGCGGCACATCGCGGCCGAGGAGGCGGCGCTCGCGCGCGGCGACCGCTTCACCTCCATCCGGCTTTCGGCCGAGTTCCACACCGTCCTCGGCGACCTGACGGGCAACCCGCTGATCGTCCGTCCCCTGCAGGAGCTGGTCGCCCGGACCGTGATGCTGGTCGCGTTCTTCGAGCCGGATTCCTCCGTCGCCTGCCAGTGCGACGAGCACCGCCTCGTGTTCAGGTCGCTCGCCGCCCGCGAGCGCGCCAAGGCGGTCCGCGCGATGACGAGCCATCTCTCGCTGGTCGAGACGCGGCTGCGCCCCCGGATCTGCGAGGCGGCGGCGCTGCCGCTCGACGACGTGCTGGCGGAGGAGATCGCGCGCTTCGGGGATCG
>JAEUAC010000349.1 GCA_019695455.1 Methylorubrum extorquens
CCGGCCGCATCCGGTCGCTGTTCCGCCTGCGCGCCGACCGGAGCCGGTCGCGCGTCGGCTGGGTGATGTGCGGCTTCCTCCTCCTGTTCGGCGCCATCACGGGCCGCCTCGTCTGGTTCGCCGTGAAGCCGGTCGAGCCCGAGGGCATCCGCCGCTTCGCCGGCGGCACGGTCGCGGCCGCCCGGCCCGACATCGTGGACCGCAACGGCGAGGTGCTGGCGACCGACGTGAAGTCGATCTCCGTCTTCGCCGAGCCGCGCAACATCATCGACAAGGACGAAGCCGTCGAGCTCCTCACGGCCGTCCTGCCCGATCTCGACGCGCGCGACCTGCGGGCGAAGCTCAACAAGAGGAACGGCTTCGTCTGGGTGAAGCGGGAGATCACGCCGCGCCAGCAGGCCGAGGTGCACCATCTCGGCATCCCGGGCGTCGGCTTCATCCCGGAGGCGAAGCGCGTCTACCCGAACGGCGTCGCGGCCGCGCACGTGCTCGGCTTCGCCTCCATCGACAACGTCGGCATCGCCGGCATGGAGAAGTACATCGACAGCCAGGGCCTGCAGGACCTCGCGGGCTTCGGCATCGCGCGCGCCTCGACGGACCTGAAGCCCGTCCAGCTCTCCGTGGACCTGCGCGTGCAGCACGCCATGCGGGGCGAGCTCGTCTGGGGCATGGAGCACTTCCGGGCCAAGGCCGCGGCCTCCATGCTGATCGACGTCAACACGGGCGAGGTCATCTCGCTCGTCTCGCTGCCGGATTTCGATCCGAACAACCCCGTGGACGCGCTCGACAAGGACCGGATCAACCGGATGATCGTCGGCGTCTACGAGATGGGCTCGACCTTCAAGGCGCTGACCACCGCGATGGCGCTCGATTCCGGCAAGGCGACGATCAACTCGTCCTTCGACGCGCGCGGCAAGCTCCATTACGGGCGCTTCGCCATCGGCGACTACCACGCGACGAACCGCATCCTGACGGTGCCGGAGATCTTCATCCACTCGTCCAACATCGGCACGGCCAAGATGGCGCTCGCCGTCGGCGTGGAGGGCCACAAGGCCTTCCTGAAGAAGATGGGCCAGCTCGACCGCATGACGACCGAGATGCCCGAGAGCGCGATGCCGATCGTGCCCGCCCGCTGGGGCGAGCTGAACACGATCACCATCGCGTTCGGGCACGGCGTCGCGGTGGCGCCCATGCAGGCGGCGGCGGCCGTCGGCTCGCTCGTGAACGGCGGCTACCTGATCAAGCCGACCTTCCTGAAGCGC
Source organism: Methylorubrum extorquens (assembly GCA_019695455.1). Taxonomy (GTDB): domain Bacteria; phylum Pseudomonadota; class Alphaproteobacteria; order Rhizobiales; family Beijerinckiaceae; genus Enterovirga; species Enterovirga extorquens_A. Next base: position 1,263 of record JAEUAC010000349.1, read on the forward strand.
ACGGACGAGGAGGCGCACCGGGACGCGCCGCGCGTCATCAAGCCCGAGACCTCGGAGGCGATGCGCTACATCCTGCGGCTGAACGGCTCCATCGGCTCGGCCGTGAAGGCCGCCGTGCCGGGCTACTTCGTCGGCGGCAAGACCGGCACGGCCGAGAAGGTCGTGGGCGGCCGCTACTCGAAGAACCGCCTCTTCACGACCTTCATGGCGACCTTCCCGGCCGACAAGCCGAAATACCTGCTCGTGACCGTGTTCGACGAGCCGCAGCCCGCGCCCGAGACCTACGGCTACGCGACCGCGGCCTGGAACGCCGGCGAGACCTCCGGCCGCATGCTGGAGCGCATCGCCCCCATGCTGCCGGTGGTGCCGCGCTTCGATCCGCCCCAGAACCCGTTCCCCCTCATGGCCAAGCTGAACGCCTGGGGCACCAAGCGGTAATCCGCAGGGCGGCGCCGGCACCCCTCATCCGTCATGGCTTCGCCATGCCACCTTCTCCCGCGAGGGGAGAAGGAGTGCCCCGCACGGCACCGTCTTCGTCACCGGATCCAGCACCACCGCAGTCCGCGTCCTCCTCCCCTTGCGGGAGAAGGCGGCCATCGCGTGAGCGAGGGTCGGTTGAGGGGTGCCGGCGCGACCGGTCCCATCCGTCGTCCCCATTTTCTCTCGCGAGGAAAGGACAACCCGCGCGGCACGACCAAGTCGAGTTCCGTGCCCGCACTGGACCTGGCCCCGCCGTGAGGCGATGACGGCGTCATGATCGATTCGCTCCGATCGCTCGCGGAGATCGTGCCGGGCGCGCCTTCCGTGCCCGTCGGGTCCGTCACGGCCGACAGCCGCGCCGTCGTGCCCGGCGGTCTGTTCGTGGCCGTGCCCGGCACGCGGGCCGACGGTCTCGCCTTCGCGGTGGACGCGGCGCGGCGCGGCGCCGTCGCGGTGGCCGGCGAGGGCGCCCGGCCGGCCGACCTGCCGGCGGACGTCCCCTACCTGCAGGTCGCGGACGCGCGGGCTCTCCTGTCGCGGGCGGCCGCGGCGCTCCATCCGGGGCAGCCGGAATTCGTCGTCGCCGTGACGGGGACGAGCGGCAAGAGCTCGGTCGCGGATTTCGCCCGCCAGATCTACGCCGCGCTCGGACGCAGGAGCGCGAGCCTCGGCACGCTCGGCGTGATCACGTCCGACGGCGCGCACTACGGGTCGCTGACCACGCCCGATCCCGTGACCCTGCACGGGACGCTGGCCCGGCTCGCCCGGGACGGCGTCGACCGGCTCGCCATGGAGGCGTCGTCGCACGGGATCGAGCAGCGGCGGCTCGACGGCGTGCGGCTGGCGGCGGCGGGCTTCACCAATCTCGGGCGCGACCACCTCGACTACCACGCGACCGTCGAGGCCTATCTCGCGGCGAAGCTCCGCCTGTTCGACACCCTGCTCGGCGGCGACCGACCCGTCGTCGTGAACGCGGACGGCGCGGAGGCGGGCCGGGTCCTGGCCGCCGCCGCGGCGCGGGGCCAGCCGATCCTGACGACCGGGCGCGCCGGCACCACGCTGCGGCTCGTCGGCCTGTCGACGGACGGCTTCGGCCAGCGCCTCGTCGTGGCGGGACCGGACGGGCGGGAGCGGACGATCCCCTGTCCGCTGCCGGGCGCCTTCCAGGTCGAGAACGCGCTCCTCGCCGCCGGCCTCGTCCTGGCGACGGAGGGCGAAGGCGCCATCGACGCGGCGCTCGCCGCCGTCTCCGGGCTGGTCGGCGTGCCGGGCCGCATGGAGCGGGTCGGCGAGGTGCGGGGCGCGCTCTGCATCGTCGACTACGCGCACAAGCCGGAGGCCCTGGAGCACGTGCTGGCGGCGCTCCGGCCCTTCGCGACGGGCCGGCTCGTCTGCGTCTTCGGCTGCGGCGGCGACCGCGACCGGGGCAAGCGCCCCGTCATGGGCGCCATCGCGGCGGCGGGGGCCGACCGGGTCGTCGTCACGGACGACAATCCCCGGTCCGAGGACCCGGCCGCCATCCGGGCGGCCATCCTCGCCGCGGCGCCCGGCGCGCGCGAGATCGGCGACCGGGAGACGGCCATCCGGGCCGCGATCGGCGAGCTCGGGCCGGGCGACGTGCTGGTCGTCGCCGGCAAGGGTCACGAAACGGGCCAGATCGTGGGCGACCGCACCTTGCCCTTCTCGGATCACGACGTCGTCCGCCGGGCGATCGCGGAGCTGTCATGACCGAAGCCCCTCTCTGGAGCCCGGCGGAACTCGCCGCCATCCCGGGCGTCCGAGCCCACGGCCCGATCGGCCCCGTCGCGGGGGTCTCGATCGACTCGCGCTCGATCCGGCCGGGAGAGCTCTATTGCGCGGTCCGGGGCGTCGCGCAGGACGGGCACGACTATGTCCGCGCCGCCTTCGCGGCCGGGGCCGGGGCCGCCCTCGTGGCGCAGGACCGTGCGGCGGAGTTCGCCGATGCCGGACCGCTCCTCGCCGTGCCGGACGTGCTCGGCGCGCTGGGCGATCTCGGCGCCCTGAGCCGGTCCCGGTCCCGCGCCCGGATCGTCGCCGTCACGGGCTCGGTCGGCAAGACGGGCACCAAGGAGGCGCTGCGCCTCGTCCTGTCCCATTTCGGGCCGACGCACGCGGCCGTCGCCTCCTTCAACAACCATTGGGGCGTGCCGCTGACGCTGGCCCGCATGCCGCGCGACGCCGCCTTCGGCGTCTTCGAGATCGGCATGAACCACCCCTACGAGATCCTGCCCCTGACGGCGCTCGTGCAGCCCGAGATCGCGATCGTGACCACGGTCGAGCCCGTCCATGTCGGGCATTTCCGGGCGCTGGCCGGCATCGCGGACGCGAAGGGCGAGATCTTCGCCGGGATGGTGCCCGGCGGCGTCGCGATCCTGCCGCGGGACAACCCCTTCTTCGCCCGGCTCGCCGCCCATGCGGGCGCGTCGCGGGCCGGCCGCATCGTGTCCTTCGGCGAGGGGGAGGGGGCCGACGTGCGGGCGCTGCGCATCGCGACCGGCCCCGACGCGACGCTGGTCGAGGCCGACGTGATGGGCCGCACGGTCGCCTATCGGATCGGCATGGCGGGCCGGCACGTCGCCCTGAACTCGCTGGCCGTGCTGGCCGCCACCGCGGCCCTCGGCCTCGACGTCGAGGCCGCGACCTCCGCCTACGCGGCGCTGGCGGCGCCGACGGGCCGCGGCGAGCGCATCCGCCTCTCCGGCCCCGGCGGCGACGTCACCGTCGTCGACGAGAGCTTCAACGCGAACCCGGCCTCCATGCGGGCCGCGCTCGAGGCGCTGCCGCTCGTGCCGCTTCCGCCGGGCGGGCGGCGCATCGCCGTGCTGGCCGACATGGGCGAGCTCGGCGAGACGGCCCCGGCCGCGCATCGCGGCCTCGCGGAGGCGGTCGAGCGCTCGGGGGCCGACCTCGTCTTCGCGGCGGGCCCGCTCATGCGCGACCTCTGGGACGCGCTGCCGCCCGAACGGCGCGGCGCCCATGCCGAGAGTGCGACGGCGCTCGAGCCCGTCGTGCTCGAGGCCGTGCGGGGCGGCGACGTCGTCCTCGTGAAGGGCTCCAAATACACGCTCGTCTCGAAGCTCGTGCCCGCGCTCCGGGCCCGCTTCGG
>JAEUAC010000111.1 GCA_019695455.1 Methylorubrum extorquens
CGATGGGCGACGGCACGGAGCAGAGCCACAGCAGCGTCTCGTCGAGGGCCGCCGCGACGGCGGACGGGACGGGCGGCGTGACGGCCGGCGACGTCAAACCGGGACCGCGAAGTCGCGCAGGGCGGCGTTGAGGCTCACCTTGCGATCCGTCGTCGCGCTCCGCTGGCCGATGACGAGGGCGCACGGGACGCCGAACTCGCCGGCCGGGAAGCGCTTGGGCCGCGTCCCCGGGATGACGACGCTGCGGGGCGGGACGAACCCCCGCGACTCCACCGGCGCGTCGCCCGTCACGTCGACGATCACGGTCGACGACGTCAGGACGACGCCCGCGCCGAGGACGGCCTCGCGCCCCACGCGCACGCCCTCGACGACGACGGCGCGGGACCCGACGAAGACCCCGTCCTCGAGGATGACGGGCTGGGCGCCCGCGGGCTCGAGGACGCCGCCGATGCCGACGCCGCCGGCGAGGTGGCAGTCGCGGCCGATCTGGGCGCAGGAGCCCACGGTCGCCCAGGTGTCGACCATCGTGTTCTCGCCCACATGCGCGCCGAGATTGACGAAGGACGGCATCAGGACGACGCCCGGCGCCACGTGCGCGCCGCGCCGGACGATCGCGCCCGGCACGGCCCGGAAGCCGGCGGCCCTGAACCGGTTCTCGCCCCAGCCGTCGAACTTGGACGGCACCTTGTCCCACCAGGTCGATCCGCCGGGCCCGCCCGGGATGGCGCCCATGTCCGTGAGCCGGAAGGAGAGGAGGACGGCCTTCTTCAGCCATTGATGGACGGTCCAGCCCCCTTCGCCCTTCTCGGCGACCCGCAGCGTTCCCGAATCGAGGAGCTCCAGCGCCGCCTCCACGGCCTCGCGGACCGGCCCGGTGGTGCCGGCGCCGACCGACGCCCGGTCGTCCCAGGCGGCCTCGATGGTCTTCGCGAGATCGGTGTGGCTCATGGTCTCCGGTCCGTGTCGGCGTCGGGCCCGCTTAGCAACGGGGTCGGCCCGAGTCGACGCTACATCCGGAAATCCTCGCCGAGGTAGAGGCGGCGCACCTCCGTGTCGGCGATGATCTCCTCGGGCGTGCCCTCCGTCAGCACCCGGCCCGAATGGATGATGTAGGCCCGGTCGGTGAGCGCCAGGGTCTCGCGGACGTTGTGGTCCGTGATGAGCACGCCGATGCCCCGCGCCGTGAGGTGGCGGACGAGGTCCTGGATGTCGCCGACCGCGATCGGGTCGATGCCGGCGAAGGGCTCGTCGAGCAGCATGAAGGTCGGCTGCCCGGCGAGCGCCCGGGCGATCTCGCAGCGCCGCCGCTCGCCGCCGGACAGCGCGATGGAGGGCGACCGACGCAGCCGCGCGATGTCGAACTCGTGCAGCAGCGTCTCGAGCTCCTCCTCGCGGGCCGCCTTGTCGCGGATCGTGACCTCGAGGACGGACCGGATGTTGTCCTCGACGTTGAGGCCCCGGAAGATGGAGGCCTCCTGCGGCAGGTAGCCGATGCCGAGGCGGGCGCGCCGATACATGGGCAGGCGCGTGATGTCGTTGCCGTCGAGCGTGATGCGCCCCCGGTCGGCCGAGACGAGCCCCGTGATCATGTAGAAGATCGTGGTCTTGCCGGCTCCGTTCGGTCCGAGCAGGCCGACCGCCTCGCCCCGCCGCACGCCGAGCGTCGCCTCCGTCACGACGCGCCGCCCGCCGTAGCTCTTGGCGAGGCCCGACGCCGCGAGCAGCCCGTCCTCGGACGGGAGGGCGGGTTCGTCGGTGTCCGGCGCGTCGCCGACGCTCGATCGGCCGCGGCCGAGGCGCGCAAAGGGGAAGAACACGTCTCGGGGTCCGGCCGCTCCCCCGCTCCTAGAGCCTGGGGAGGCTCCCCGCAATCGCGCCGCCCGCCGGGCTCAACGCGGCTTCTGCGCGTCGGCCGGCCGACCGCCCGTCGCGCCGCCCGCGGCCGGCTTCTGTCCGCTGCCCGGCACGATGAGGGCGCGGACGCGGCCGCCCTCGATGGAGGCGATGCCCGTGTTGAGGTCGTAGGCGACGCGCTCGCCCCGGGTCACGTTCGGGCCGTCGCTCAGCGCGGCGTTGCCGGCGAGCACGACCTTGTTGCGGGCGCGATCGAACTCGGCGTTGTCGCCGGTCGCGACCTGCGTCTTGGACACGATGGTCACGGGGCCCTTGCAGTCGAGCTTGCGGATGGCGCTGTCGTTGCCGGCGAGTCCGCCGCCTCCTCCTCCGCCCGCCCCCGACGCGGCGCCCGCGCCGCGGCCGGCCTCGTAATGCACGGTGAGGAGCGAGCAGCGCATCGTCGAATCGCCCTGCACGGCGACGACGTTGCCGCCGAACACCGCCCGGCCCTCCTTGTCGAAGACGTCCAGGCGGTCCGCGTCGATCTTGATCGGGTCGCGGTTCGAGCCCAGCTCGCCGAAGGCGGAGGAGCGCGACCGCCCTCCCCGCCCGGCGGCGGCGGGAGCTCCGCCCGCCTGGGCGAGGCGCGGCTCGCGGGAGGTCGGCGCGATCTCGGCGAAGGCCGGCATCGCGAGGCAGGACGTGAGGGCGAGCACGGCGAGACGGGGCGTCATGGGAGCGGTCCGGACGGGCGGGTTCAGCGGGGTTCGGCCTGGGAGACGCGCGACGGCGGAGCGTCGCCCGGCAGGACGCGCTCGAACTGCGTCCGGACGCGGCCCGTGAAGCTGATCGTGGACCCGTTGTCGGCGATCGTCACGCCCTCGGCCTCGATCCGGCCGGACCGGCTCGTGATCTTCACCGGATCGCGCGACACGGCCGTGCCGGCCTTCATGTCGATGGAGGCGGAGCGCAGCAGCACCTCCTCGCCCCGGCTGGTCGTGATGCGGATGTCCCGCGACAGTTCGAGATGGTCCTTGCCGGTGTCGAAGACGCCGCCGTTCGAGACGAGCTCGGCCGTCGTGCCGGCCGCGTCGAGGCGGAGCTTCGCGTGCAGGTCCGACAGTTCGATGATGCCGGGCGTGCGCACGTCCTGGAAGGCCGTCTTCGCCGTCACCTCGTAGGGCCGCGAATCCTTGCGGTAGCCAGTGAGCCGCGGGTTCTCCATGGCGATCTTGGTGCCCGACAGGCTGATCGGCCCCATGGCGAGGCCCGGCAGGCGGCCGAACGGGTTGTAGAGCGTGGCGAGGGTCACGAGGCCGACCGCCCCGACCGCCCCGATCGGAATCGCGAACTTGAGGAGCCGCACGCGTGCGGAATGCCGCCGCGCGGCATCGTAGGCGCGCTGCTTCGGGTCGGTGCGGCCGATGTCGGCCGGATGCGCGGGCGGG
>JAEUAC010000143.1 GCA_019695455.1 Methylorubrum extorquens
CGAGGCCCGCGGCCCCCGCGAGAAGCAGGCCGCGCCGCACGGACCCGGCCGCGACCAGCACCGCCGCGGCCAGTCCGGGCAGCGCCATGATGGGGTGGATTGCCATGGCCGCCAGGAGAAGGCCGACGCTCGGCAGGCGCCGGCCGGCCAGGAGGCAGGCGAGCCCCGCGAGCACCAGCGCCTCGGCCGGCGCCCGGGGCGTCGCGATGGCCTCGGCGTAGCGGAAGATGGAGAACCCGCCGTAGAGCGGCGGCAGCGTGGCGGCCGCGACGAGGCCGGGCACGAGGAACGGCCGCGGCAGGAGGCGGCCCGCGAGAAGGATGCAGGCGACCGCCCAGAGGGCGAGGCCGCCGACCGCCAGCGAGGCCGCGGCGACGTCCGGGCCGAGCGCCCCGACGAGGATCCGGGCGAAGGCCGGCCACAGGCTGAACCGGAACTGGTCGTCGTCGGCGAAGAGGATGTCGCGCCCGAGGCCCTGCGGATCGGCGGCCGCGAGCGCCTGGCCGACATAGATCTCCGCGTCCTGGACGATGCCCCGGTACGGCCGGTTGAGGACGAGGAGCGAGACGAAGGCGACGAGCCCTGCCGCGAGCCGCAGCCGGGACGCTCCCGCGAGGGCGCGCGGCGGCGCGGCGGCCGGCCGCATCGCGTGTCCGATGGTCCCCGTCGGCATGCCCGACCATAGGGCCGGGACCGTTTCCTAGAGGTGAACCGGCCCCGGCCGCTGCCCGTAGATGGAATCGAGCACGGACGCGACCGCGACCAGCCGCTCGCCCTCGGCGGCGTCGAAGCGCTCGCCGGCCGCGAGACGGCGGGCCCAATCGGCCGCGGCCCGGCCGCCCCAGGCATCCGGCGGCCCGCACAGGGGCTCGCGCGCCGTGCCCCGGAAGCGCTCGGCCGCGAAGTCGTAGAAGGAGCCGTCCACGTTGCGCATCGCGGCCCCGCCCGCCGTGCCGTGGAACTCCGCCGCGATCACGGCGTCGCGGCCGGCCTGCGCCCGCCAGGAGCAGACGAGGCGCAGGCTCGCGCCCGTCTCCAGGACGATGGAGGCGAGCGCGTAATCCTCGATCCGCTCCGGACGGGCCGGCAGCAGCGCGCCGCCCGCGTAGAGCCGCGCCGACACGGCCGCGACCTCCGGGTAGTCGAGCGTCCAGAGCGCGAGGTCGATGAGGTGGATGCCGAGATCCGCCACGCAGCCGCCGCCCGACAGGGCGCGCTCGTAGAACCAGGCCTTGTCGGGCCCGTAGGCGTTGTGGAACACGAGATCGGCCGCGAAGACCTGGCCGAGCTCCCCGGACCGGACGAGGTCGCGGATGCGGACCATCCCGTCCGTGAACCGGTACGACAGGTCGACCCCGAGCAGCCGGTCGGCGCGCCCGGCGGCGGCCACGACCGCCCGCACCTCCGCCTCGTCGCGGCCGAGCGGCTTCTGGCAGAAGACCGCCAATCCCCGCTCCAGCGCCGCCTGCGCCTGCGCGGCGTGGCCGGCCGAGGGCGTCGCGACGACGACGCCGTCGAGGTCGAGGTCGAGCAGCGCGTCGTAGCGGCCGAGCACCTGCGCGTCCGGGGCGAGCGCGGAGGCGGCCGCGAGCGCCTCCTCGGACGCGTCGCACAGAGCCGCGACCTCGATCGCCCCGGTCGCCAGCATGGCCTCGAGGCGGCTGCGGCCGATCCAGCCGATGCCGACGAAGCCGATCCGCGGCCTGCGGCTCACGGGAACGTCACCAGCGCCTTCAGGAAGCCGTCCGGCCGGTCGCGGGTCGCGTCGAGCGCCTCGCCGAGGCGGTCGAGCCCGTAGCGGTGCGTGTAGAGCGGCGACGGATCGAGCCGCCCCGACGCGACCGCGTCCACGGCCTCGCGGATGCCCCGCACGTAGATCGCCGGGTCCCGCTCGTGGGCGTTGACGACGTCGAGGCCGCGCCAGTTCCAGAGCCACATGTTGACCTGCCGCGGCCCGTCCTGGTGGTAGCCGGCGACGACCAGCCGGCCCCGCTCCGCCGTCAGCTCGGCCGCGAGGTCGAGCGGCCATTGCTTGCCGACCGCCTCGATCACGACCGGGCAGAGCCGGTCGTCCGTCAGCGCCTTCACGGCGTCGACGACGGCGGCGTGATCCTCCATGGGGATCGTCTCGGCGGCGCCGAAGCGGCGCGCCATCGCGAGCGACCAGGGCCGCCGCGAGATCGCGATGACGCGGGCGCCGGCCTCCGTCGCGAGCCGGGTCAGGATCGCGCCGAGGAAGCCGATGCCGACGATCGCGACGTCCTGCCCGGCCCGGATCTCGGCGCGGCGGAAGATGTTCATGGCGCAGCCGAGCGGCTCGCCCGGGAAGGGGCTCGTCGCCAAGGACGGGGGCAGCGGCACGACCGCGTCGGCGGCCGCGAGGTCGTATTCGGCGTAGGACGCGAAGGAGAGCGCGGCGACCCGGTCGCCCGGCCTCACCGCCCCGACATCCGGCCCGACCGCATCGACCACGCCCCAGCCCTCGTGGCCGAGCCCGCCCGGCTCCGTCGGGAAGGTCATCCAGTCCGGTCCGGCCCAGGGCGTCAGGTTGGAGGCGCAGACGCCGCACCCCTCGAGCCGCAGGCGGACCTGCCCGGGTCCGGGCTCCGGCCGGGCGACGTCCACGATCTCCAGGCGGCCGGGACCGGCGAGGCGTGCCGCCCGCATCGTTCCCGCCGCAATCCCGCTCGCCGCCACGTGGCCATCCCTCGCACCCGGCCGCGTGCCTAGCGGGCGCGTCGCCGCGAGTCACCGTTCGGCGCCCCGCCGGCCACGGGAGGTCTGCGCCGTACCTTGCGGCCCGCCCGCCAGGCGGCCACGGTGCCGGCCGATGGCCTCCGCATCCTGGACCCCGAACCTCACCTGGCTCGCGCCGGACCTCGCGGTCGGCGGGAGCTTCCCGGCCGCCGGCATCCCCCACCTCGCGGACGGCCTCCGCGTCGCCGCCGTGATCGACCTGCGGCGGGAGGATCGCGACGACGAGGCGGCCCTCGCCCGGCACGGCATCGCCTTCCTCCATTGCCCGACGGACGATCACGGCGCGCTCCAGCCCGACGCGATCGCGGACGGGCTCGCCTTCGCGGCCCGGGCCGCCGCGGAGGGCCGGCGCCTGCTCGTCCATTGCGAGCACGGGATCGGGCGCTCGGCGACCCTCGCCCTCTGCATCCTCGTCGAGCGCGGCGTCGACCCCCTGGCGGCCCTGCGGCACGCGAAGGATCTCCGTCCCCTCGTCTCGCCGAGCCCGGCGCAGTACGAATGCTGGATCGCCTGGCTGCGGGCCCACCCGACCCGCCCGGCCGTCCCGGACTTCGACAGCTTCAAGGCCGTCGCCTACCGCCATCTCGCCGCGTGCTGATCTACGGCAGCGGCTCGCGGCGCGTCGAGCCGGCGGCGCTGCTCGCCTCGATCCGCGACGCCATCGCGGAGGCCCGGACCCAGGCCGGGATCGAGCGCCACGGCTCGCTCGCGACCGCCCTCCTCGAGGCGGGCGGGCTCGCGCAGGGGCTCGCCGATGCCGGCTTCGCGGCCCGGGGCGAACGGGACGCGCCGGACGCGGA
>JAEUAC010000205.1 GCA_019695455.1 Methylorubrum extorquens
CGACACGAACGCGGTCCGGACTCGGGCCGCTGCGGCCGCTCGTGCCCTACGCGCTCCGCTACAAGGGCCGGATCGTCGCCGGGCTGCTCGCGCTCGGCCTGTCCTCGGCCGCGACGCTCGCCCTGCCACTCGCGGCGCGGCGCGTCATCGACCACGGCTTCTCGGACGGCAACGGCGGGCTGATCGACGCCTATTTCGCCGTCCTGATCGGCGTCGTGGCGACGATCGCGGTCGGCAGCGCGGCGCGCTTCTATCTCGTCACGACGCTGGGCGAGCGGATCGTGGCCGACCTTCGCGAGGCCGTCTTCCGCCGCCTCACCCGGCTCGACCCGGCCTTCTTCGACGCCGCGAAATCGGGCGAGATCGTCTCCCGCCTGACGGCCGACACGACGCAGGTGAAGACGGCCTTCGGCGTCTCCGTCTCGATGGCGCTGCGGAACCTCGTCCTGTTCGGGGGCGCGCTCGGCATGATGGTGGTCACGAGCCCGAAGCTCTCGGCCCTGATCATCGTCGCGATCCCGCTCGTCGTCGGCCCGCTCGTCCTGTCCGGCCGCGGGGTCCGCGTGCGGGCCCGCGCCGCGCAGGACCGGCTGGCCGACGCCTCCGCCTACGCGGCCGAAGCGGTGGGCGCGGTGCGCACCATGCAGGCCTTCGGGGCCGAACGGGCCACGGCCGACCGGTTCGGCGGCGCGGCCGAGGAGGCCTTCGCGGCCGCCCGCGCCTCCGCCCGGGCCCGGGCCTGGCTCACGGGCTCCGTCATCTTCCTGGTCTCGTCCTCGGTCGTGGGCATCCTCTGGTGGGGCGCGCAGGACGTGCTCGCCGGCACCATGACGTCCGGCCGGCTGTCGCAGTTCGTGCTCTACGCCGTCTTCGCGGCGAGCTCGCTCGGGCAGCTCTCCGAGGTCTACGGCGAGCTCTCCGCCGCCGCGGGCGCGGCCGAGCGGATCGGCGAGATCCTGGCGACCGAACCCGCGATCGCGGCCCCGCCCGCGCCCGAACCGCTCGACGCGGCCGAGCCGACGACGCTCGCCTTCGAGGACGTGCGCTTCGCCTATCCGGTGCGCGATGCGCCATCCCTCGACGGCGTCTCCTTCCGGATCGAGCCGGGCGAGCGGGTCGCCCTCGTCGGTCCATCCGGTGCCGGCAAGTCGACGATCCTCCAGCTCCTCCTGCGCTTCTACGACCCGCAGGGCGGCGTCGTGCGCGCCTGCGGGCACGACGTCAGGCGGCTCGATCCCGCCGCGCTCCGGCGCCGCATCGCGCTCGTGCCGCAGGAGCCCGCGATCTTCATGGGGACTGTGGCGGAGAACATCGCCTACGGCTCGCCGGGGGCCAGCCCCGCGGCCGTGCGCCAGGCCGCCTCGCTCGCCGCCGCGAGCGACTTCGTCGAGGCCCTGCCGGAGGGCTTCGACACGGCGATCGGCGAGCGGGGCGTCACGCTGTCGGGCGGGCAGCGCCAGCGCATCGCGATCGCGCGCGCCATCCTGAAGGACGCGCCGATCCTGCTGCTCGACGAGGCGACCTCCGCGCTCGACGGCGAAAGCGAGCGGGCCGTCCAGGGCGCGCTCGACCGGCTGATGCGGGGCCGCACGACGTTGGTCATCGCCCACCGGCTGGCGACGATCCGCAACGCCGACCGCATCCTCGTCCTGGACGGCGGCCGGATCGTCGAGGAAGGCACCCACGCTACGCTGACGCGCCGCAACGGCCTCTACGCCCGCCTCGCAGCGCTGCAATTCGACACGGAGCCGTTCGCGCCCGCGGCCGAATAGGCGTCGACGCGCGCGACCCCATGTCGCCCGTCGGGCCGGAGCCGCCCCGTCGGGCGACGGATCGCTCCGCGCCATGCCGGACGGTGCGGCGTGATTGGCCGGGCCCGAGCCCGGCCGTGACGGTGGCGGGGAGCGGCCGGGGCCTCAGGCGGCGGTCTGCGCCGCGATGCCCTTCTCGGTCATGAGCTGCTGCAGCTCGCCCGCCTGGAACATCTCGCGCGTGATGTCGCAGCCGCCCACGAACTCGCCCTTCACGTAGAGCTGCGGGATCGTCGGCCAGTTGGAATAGGCCTTGATGCCGTCGCGGATGGCCGCGTCCTCCAGCACGTTCACGCCCTTGTAGGGCACGCCCAGGTAGTTGAGGATCTGCACGACCTGTCCGGAGAAGCCGCATTGCGGGAATTGCGGCGTGCCCTTCATGAACAGGACGACGTCGTTGGACTTCACCTCGGTATCGATCAGCGTGTTGGCATCAGTCACGGGTCTTCTCCTTGCTCAGCATCGCGGCCCGCACGATCGTCCGGCCGCGGTCGTAGTCGAAAGTCGGGTCGAGAAGGTCCTCGAGCCTGACGGGTGATGGCACCGGCAGGCCCGGCGGCAACGACACCTTGTAGGCCCCGAGGGTCCGTCCGGCACGGCGAACCGCGTGCCGCCAGATGTCGTCCATCGCGAGGTGCGGCGCCATGGACGGCCGGCAGTCGAACTGCGCCTCCGTGAGGACCGTGCCGACCTCCGCCGCCCAGGCCTCGGGCGACAACGAGGACGGATCCGCAAGGCCGCGGACGATGTGATCGAGCGCGTTCACGAGCTGCGAACGCACGGCGCGCCACTCGCTGCGTCCCAACGTCCCGATCTCCTCGATCACGTTCGCCCAGTCGACCGCGTTAGACGGCGCGACGCGCGCGAGGCAACGCAGTGCCTCGGCCTGCTGCTCGGCCCAGCCCACGACGTCGTCCGGGTAGAGTGGTGTCGCGCTCATCGTCCCGTTCCCGGACCGAATGTCGGTCGTATGGGCGTGTTGCACAAGGCCGGCGGCGGCCTCTTCGGCCGGACGGCCTGACAGGCCCGTCCCGCGCTGCTACGCCGCGCCATGACCGACCGCTACTACATCGGCCTCGCCACGACCTTCCACGATCCGGCGCTCGCGATCGTGGCGCCCGACGGGTCGGTCGTGTTCGCGGAGGCGGCCGAGCGCTTCCTGCAATACAAGCGCGCCCCGAACTGCGAGCCGGACCCCGCGCCCCGCATGGGCGCGCTGATCGCGCGGCACGTGCCGGCCGGGGCCGAGATCGTGGTGGCGACGAGCTGGAGCGCGGAGTTCTCGGACTTCCTGTCGCGCTCCGCCGCGACCGGCGCCTTCGGGGCGGAGGCGCTGGCCGGCCTGTCGCCGGAGCTCAACCGCTCCTTCGTGCCGGAGCGATCGGAGCGGGCGCTCGTCGCCTCGCTGCGGCTCGCGCAGGAACGCGCCGGGCTCGGTACGCTCCTCGGCATCGACCGGGCCGGGACCGGCTGCCGCTTCGCGGGCCTGCGGCGCTACGGCCATCATCTGTCGCATGCGGCCTACGCGGCGTGGTCCGGCCCGTTCCGCGACGCCACCGTGCTGATCGTCGACGGCATGGGCGAGACGGGCGCCTCCGCGATCTTCGCCCTCGAGGACGGCCGCCTGCGCGAGCTGCGGCGGCATCGCGGCCGCGGCTCGGTCGGCTTCTTCTTCGGCCTCGTCACGGATCTCGCCGGGTTCGATCATGCGGCCGGCGAGGAGTGGAAGATCATGGGGCTCGCGCCCTATGGCCGGCCCGATCCCGACCTCGCGGCCCTTCTCGGCCGCCTGTACCGGATCGAGGACGGCCGCCTCGCCTTCGCGGACGAGGCCGAGATCCGCAGCGTGGCCGCCGCGATCCTGGCGCGCCGCCCCCCGGAGGCGGCGCGCGACGGCTGGGCGGACCTCGCCCGCTGCGGCCAGGACGCGTTCGCGGCCATGATGGACGCGCTCGTCGCCGAAGCGCGCGGCCTGCACGGCTCGCCCAACCTGATCCTGGCGGGCGGCTGCGCGCTCAATTCGTCGTTCAACGGCACGGCCGTCGGCCGGCACGGCGTCGCGGCGCTGCACGTGCCCTCGGCGCCGGCCGACGACGGCAACGCGATCGGGGCGGCCTGGCTCGCCCTGGCGGCCGACCGGCCGGACTGGCGCCCCGCCGCGGGACCCGCCTCGCCCTATCTCGGATCGTCCATCGGCACGGAGGCCTTCGAGCGCCTGCCCGCCTCGCTCGGGCGCCTGCGGCGGCTCGCGCCCGCCGCCATGGTCGAGGCGGCGGCGGACATCCTGGCCGAAGGCCGGCTCCTCGGCTGGGCCCAGGGCCGGGCCGAGTTCGGGCCGCGGGCGCTCGGCAACCGCTCCATCCTGGCCGATCCGCGGCCCGCGGACGCGAAGGACCTCCTGAACGCGAAGGTGAAGTACCGCGAGGCCTTCCGGCCCTTCGCGCCGTCGATCCTCGCCGCGCACGGGCCGGACTGGTTCGAGGAATACCAGGACAGTCCCTTCATGGAGCGCACGCTGCGCTGGCGCGCCGCGATGCGGTCGCGCGTGCCGGCCGTGGTCCACGCGGACGGGACGGGCCGACTGCAATCCGTCACGGCCGAGCGCAACCCGCTCTACGCGGCCCTGATCGAGGCCTTCGCGCGCCGCACGGGCGTGCCGATCCTGCTCAACACGTCGTTCAACGTGATGGGCCGGCCGATCCTGCACTCGGCCGAGGACGCGATCCTGATGTTCGCGACGACGGGGCTGGACGCGATCGCGGTCGGGGAGTGGCTGCTCGAGAAGGAGTGAGAGGCGCGGTGCGCTAGTCCTGCGGAACGGCCGTCGTGAGCGCCAGCGCGTGGAGCACGCCGCCCATGCGTCCCCCCAGCGCGCCATAGACGAGCTGGTGCTGCTGCACGCGCGACTTGCCCCGGAAGGAGGCGGACGTGACGGTCGCGGCGTAGTGGTCGCCGTCGCCCGCGAGGTCCTTGATCTCCACGGTCGCGTCCGGGAGCGCCTCCCGGATCATGCGTTCGATCTCGCCGGCATCCATCGGCATGGTGAGGTCACTCCGTTCGGGCGGTCGTCGGACAGGCTCGTGTCTGCCGCCTAGGCGGCGTCGGCCTCGGCCGAGCGATCCGCCATGTAGGCGGGCAGCCACTCCTCGTGGGCGCGGCGCAGGTCCGCGACGGGAACCGGCGTCTCGTCGCCGATCCGCAGCGTCTCGCCCCCCGCGAGCCCCAGGTACCAGGTCGGCACGCCGGCCTCGCGCGCCTCCTGGCGGATCGCGTGCAGGGCCTCGCCCGGAACGGACAGGACGTAGCGGGCGCCGTCCTCGCCGAACAGGAAGGCGTGGAGCGGCACGGAGCCCGGCAGGTCGCGCGCCTGGATGGCGATGCCCACGCCGCCCGCCATCGCCATCTCGGCGAGCGCGACGGCGAGGCCGCCGTCGGAGCAATCGTGGACGGTGTCGACGCGCCCGGCCCGGATCAGGCCGCGCACGAAGTCGCCGTTGCGCTTCTCGGCCTCGAGATCGACGGGGGGCGGAGCGCCCTCTTCCCGGCCGCAGACCTCGCGCAGGTAGAGGGACTGGCCGAGCCAGCCGGCCGTGTCGCCGACGAGGACGAGCGCGTCGCCCGAGCGCTTGAGCGCGACGCTCGCCCTCACGGCCACGTCGTCCACGAGCCCGACGCCGCCGATCGTCGGCGTCGGCAGGATGCCCCGGCCGTTGGTCTCGTTGTAGAGCGACACGTTGCCGGACACGATCGGGAAGTCGAGCGCGCGCGCCGCCTCGCCGATGCCCCGGATGCAGCCGACGAGCTGGCCCATGGCGTCCGGCCGCTCGGGATTGCCGAAATTGAGGTTGTCCGTGAGGGCGAGCGGCAGGCCGCCGACCGCCGTGATGTTGCGCCACGCCTCGGCGACGGCCTGCCGGCCGCCAGCGACCGGGTCCGCCTCGCAATAGCGCGGCGTCACGTCCGTCGTGAGCGCGAGGCCCTTCGGGCCGTCCTCGACCCGCACGATGGCGGCGTCGCCGCCCGGGCCGCCGACCGTGTTGCCGCCGATCAGGTGGTCGTACTGCTCCCAGACCCAGCGCTTGGACGCGCCGTCCGGCGCGCCGACGAGGCGCAGGAGCGCCTCCGCGTGCGGCATCGGCGGCTCCAGGCTCTCGGCCGCCAGCACGGAATGCGGCATGGTCGCGACATGCGGCCGGTCGTAGAGCGGCGCCTCGTCGCCGAGCTCCTTGATCGGCAGGTCCGCGACCGTCTCGCCGCCGTGCTTCACGACGAAGCGCAGCGTGTCCGTCGTGCGGCCGACGATCGCGAAGTCGAGGCCCCACTTCACGAAGATCGCCTCGGCCGTCTCCTCCATGCCGGGCTTGAGCACCATGAGCATGCGCTCCTGGCTCTCCGACAGCATCATCTCGTAGGCCGTCATGCCGGGCTCGCGCGTCGGCACCGCGTCGAGGTCGAGCTCGATGCCGAGGTCGCCCTTGGCGCCCATCTCGACGGCCGAGCAGGTGAGGCCGGCCGCCCCCATGTCCTGGATGGCGATGACGGCGCCGGACGCCATCAGCTCGAGGCAGGCCTCCAGCAGCAGCTTCTCGGCGAAGGGATCGCCGACCTGCACGGTCGGGCGCTTCTCCTCCGAGCCCTCCCCTAAGGCGGCGGACGCCATGGTGGCGCCGTGGATGCCGTCGCGGCCGGTCTTCGAGCCGAGATAGACGATCGGGTTCCCGACCCCCGTCGCGGTCGCGTAGAAGATCGAGTCCGTCCGGGCGAGGCCGACCGCCATCGCGTTGACGAGGATGTTGCCGTCGTAGCGCGTGTGGAAGCCGACGGAGCCGCCGACCGTCGGCACGCCGAAGGAGTTGCCGTAGCCGCCGATGCCCGCGACGACGCCGGCCACGAGGTGGCGCGTCTTCGGATGCTCGGGCGCGCCGAACCGGAGCGCGTTGAGGCAGGCGATCGGTCGCGCCCCCATGGTGAAGACGTCGCGCAGGATGCCGCCGACGCCCGTCGTCGCGCCCTGGTAGGGCTCGATGAAGGACGGATGGTTGTGGCTCTCCATCTTGAAGACGCAGGCCTGCCCGTCGCCGATGTCGATGACGCCCGCGTTCTCGCCGGGTC
>JAEUAC010000286.1 GCA_019695455.1 Methylorubrum extorquens
TCGAGCGCGACGCGCGTCATCTCGGTCGCGGCGTCGATGGGGCGGCCCGCGGCGCGTCCGCCAGCGCGACGGCGCAACCGCGCCACGAGCCGCTTCGCCGCCTCGTCCATGGCGGGCGCGAAGCCCGCCACGTGCCGCGGCGAGAAGAGCGGCGCGAGCGCGCGCCGCTGCGCGCGCCATTCGTCGCCCTCCGCCGTCAGGAGCCCGTTGGCGAGCCCCGGGGCGAGCACGCGCCGCTGCAGGTCGTCCTTGCGGTAGTTCGCGGCGTTCTCGACGAGGACGTGCCGGATCGCGGACGGGTCGTTCAGCACCGTCACGCGCCCCATGACGCCCTGGGCGGCGAGGAACGGCTCCTCGAAATGCGCCCGGGTCCAGGAGGTCAGCGGGTTCTCGCGCGCGCTCTTCAGGAAGGCGAAGAGGTCCGGCGGACGGTCGAGAGGACGCGGCGCCGGCGGCCGGAACAGGGGAGCGGTTGCGTCCGGCAGCGCCGTGGAGGATGAAGCCGCGAGCATCCCATAGAGATAGGCGCCCGGCGCGCGACCCCAAGAGGCCATGATGTCACCTGCGACCACGCCCGCGACGGGCGCCACCCGGACGGAATCGGACACGTTCGGCCCGATCGAGGTCCCGGCGGACCGGTACTGGGGCGCGCAGACCCAGCGCTCCATCCAGAACTTCAGGATCGGCGAGGGCCGCATGCCGGTCGCGCTGACGCGCGCCCTCGGCATCGTGAAGCAGGCCGCCGCGCTCGTGAACAAGGACCTCGGCGAATTGGACGGCACGCTGGCCGACGCCATTGCGGCGGCGGCGGCGGACGTCGCGGCCGGCAAGTACGACGGCGAGTTCCCGCTCGTCGTCTGGCAGACCGGCTCGGGCACCCAGTCCAACATGAACGCGAACGAGGTCATCGCCTCCGTCGCGAACGAGGCGCTCGGCGGCCAGCGCGGCGGCAAGTCGCCCATCCATCCGAACGATCACGTGAACCGGGGCCAGTCCTCCAACGACACCTTCCCGACGGCCATGCATATCGCGGCCGCGGGCGAGATCGCCGATCGCCTCGTCCCGGCGCTGAAGCATCTCCACGCGGCGCTGGACGCGAAGGCGAAGGCCTTCGCCGACATCGTGAAGATCGGCCGCACGCACACGCAGGACGCGACGCCCGTGACGCTCGGCCAGGAGTTCTCCGGCTATGCGGCCCAGGTCGCCTACGGCATCGCCCGGATCGAGGCGACGCTGCCCGGCCTCCTCGCGCTCGCCCAGGGCGGCACGGCGGTCGGCACCGGCCTGAACGCGCATCCGCGCTTCGCCGAGGCCTTCGCCGCCAAGGTCGCGGAGCTGACGGGCCACCCCTTCGTGACGGCGCCGAACAAGTTCGAGGCGCTGGCCTCCAACGACGCGCTGGTCTTCTCGCAGGGGGCCCTGACGGCGCTCGCCTCCGGCCTCTTCAAGATCGCCAACGACCTGCGCTTCCTCGGCTCCGGTCCGCGCTCCGGCCTCGGAGAGCTGTCGCTGCCCGAGAACGAGCCCGGCTCGTCGATCATGCCGGGCAAGGTGAACCCGACGCAGTGCGAGGCGCTGACCATGGTCTGCTGCCAGGTGGTCGGCGACAACGCGACCGTCGCCATGGCGGGCAGCCAGGGCCATTTCGAGCTGAACGTCTTCAAGCCGGTCATCATCGAGGCGGTCCTGCGGTCCGTCAGGCTGCTCGGGGACGCGGCCGTGTCGTTCGCCGACAATTGCGTGGTCGGGATCGAGCCGAACCGGGAGCGCATCGCCGATCTCATGAGCCGCTCGCTCATGCTGGTGACGGCGCTCGCCCCCTCCATCGGCTACGACAACGCCGCCAAGATCGCGAAGACCGCCCACAAGAACGGCACGACCCTCAAGGAGGAGGCGATCGCGCTCGGCCTGGTCTCCGCCGAGGAGTTCGACCGCGTGGTGCGCGCCGAGGACATGCTCGCTCCCCATTGAGGGGCGCGGACGTGCGTCATCGCACGGCGTCGGAGGTGGCGGAACGGCGGGTGTGAGCGGGTGTTGAGGGGATTTCGCGAGGGCTCTCCGATGCTCCACCGACGCAGTCTCCTCCTGGCCGGCACGGCCGCGGCCGCCCTCGCCGGGACGGCGCCGCTCCGGGCGCAGGGCCGGCGTCCGACCCTGGCGGCGCTCGAACCCGTCGCGACCTTCGAGCACCAGGTCACGGGCGTCGCCGTGTCGGACGACGGCCGGATCTTCGTCAACTTCCCGCGCTGGACGGAGGATTCGCCGGTCTCGGTCGCGGAAGTGAAGGGCGGACGCGTCGTTCCCTACCCCGATGCGGAGTGGAACACCTGGCGGAACGCCGCCAAGGATCAGATCAAGCCCGAGACCCATTGGGTCTGCGTCCAGAGCGTCGTCGCCCACAGAGGGTCACTCTGGGTGCTGGATGCCGCCGCGCCCGCGCTCGAGAAGATCGTGAAGGGCGGCCCGAAGCTCGTCCAGATCGACCTCGCGACGAACACGGTCCTTCGGACCTACCCGTTCAGCGAACAGGTCGCCCCCGAGGGCACCTATCTGAACGACATCCGCTTCGACGCCGAGGGACGCTGGGGCTACCTCACGGATTCCGGCCGCGGCGCGATCCTCGTCGTCGATCTCGGCTCCGGCGAGATCCGGCGCATGCTGGACGGCGTCTCGTCGACGACGGCCGAGAAGGGCGTGGTCGTGAGGACGGACGGCAAGGAACTGCGCCGGCCGGACGGGGTGCAGCCGGTCTTCAACGCCGACGGCATCGCCTTGTCGCCCGACGGCGCTACGCTCTACTGGCAGGCGATCTCCGGCCGCACCCTGTACAGTGCCCCGACGGCGGCGCTCCGCGACGCGAGCCTGTCGCCGGCCGATCTCGAGGCCAAGGTCCGCAAGGCCGGCGACACGGTCCTGGCGGACGGGCTCTGGATGACGGGCAAGGGGCAGCTCTACGTCACGTCGGTCGAGGACAATTCGGTGCGGCTCCGCGGCGCCGACGGGACGCTCGCGCCGGTCGTGCAGGACAAGCGGCTGCGCTGGCCGGATTCGATGGCGGAGGGGCCCGACGGGCGCCTGTACGTGACGGCGTCGCGCATCATGGACAATCGCTGGTTCGACCCGAAGGCGGGCGTCGCGATCAAGACGACGCTGTTCCGCTTCCGTCCGCCGACCGCGTGACGGACGCTCCGCGAGCCGCGGGGCCGGGGCCTCAGCCCTGCCGCCGCAGCCTGCGGATCAGGTCGCCCGCGATCGGGCGGGCGCCCTCGACGTCCAGCGCGAGCGCCGCCGCGGCGTAGATCAGCCCGCCCGCGGCCGCCTGCAGGACCAGCGAGGGCAGGGGGGACAAGGCGCCGCGCCAGGGCAGGAGCGCGGCCGCCATGAGGCCGCTCGCGAGGAGGATGCAGGCGAGGTCTCGCCACGGCAGCGCCGTCCCCCCGGCGACCGCGAGCGTGACCAGGACGACCAGCGCGATCGCGAAGACGGCGAGCTGGATGCTCGCGACCATGGTCGCGTCCGCGGCGCCCGGCCACGCGAGGAGCAGGCCGGCATTCGCCAGGAGCGCCACGACGGAGGCCGCGATCACGGGGGCGGTGCTGCCTCGCAGCTGGAAGATCGGGTGCACGGCGTAGTGCAGGATCGCGTAGATCGCGAGCGCCGGGATCGACAGCAGCATGGGCACCTCGAGCGAGGCCCGGTAGATCGTCGGAACGAACAGGGCCTCGAAGGCCGGCCAGACGACGCAGAGGCCGGTCGCGGCCGGGACGATGGCGGCCGCCACCATGGCGAGGTTGCGGGCGGCCTGCGCGTCGCCCGCGGCCCGGCCGTGGTGCTCCTCCGCCCGGACGGCGAGCTGGAAGAGGCCGAGGTCGAGGGCCGAACCCAGGTTCTGGAACAGCCGCATCGCGATCTCGCCCGCCAGCGTGAAATAGGCCGTCTCGGCGAAGCTCGACCGGCCGGCGAGAGCGGCCCGGTTCAGGAGCGGCACGGCCTGGTAGAGCGCTCCGGCGGCGACCAGCGGCACCGCGTAGCGGGCGAAGCGGCCCAGCAGCGCCAGGCGCGGTCGCCCGGCCGGAGCCGCCGGCCCCCGATCGGGAAAGACGAGGCAGGAGAGGCCGGCGGCGCTCGCGAAGGCGAGCAGGATGAGGGAGGGGTCCGGCCTCACGAGGGCGGTGCCGATGGAGGCCGCGAAGGCGAGGATCCCGCGGGAGGCGATCAGGCGGACGAAGCGCCTGTCCTGGAAGCGCGCCCGCGCGTCGGCGGCCGCCCAGTCGAACAGCCCCGCGGTCAGGCCGACGAGCGCGGCCACCATGACGAGCGTCGGCGTGAGATGCAGCTCGAGACCCGAGGCGACCAGGAGGGACGTGACCAGCCCGAGGGCGACGCACATGAGCCCGTAGGCCGCCCGCAGGGTCGCCGCGATGTCGGGCTCCTCCGCCCGGCTCCGCTCGGACACGTAGCGGGTGGTCGAGAGCCTCAGCCACTCGAACAGGATGGTGTTGACGACGACCGAGAGCGCGACCGCGATCCCGTAGCGGCCATAGCCGTCGGGCCCCACCAGCGCCGCCACCACGAAGGAGAGCGCGAAGCTGAGGCACGCGTTGAGGAGAAAGGCGAGCGCGAACGACATGGCCGGCGAGGCGGAGGGCTTAGCGGTCCGTCCCGCAACGGCGCGTTAAGGCGGCGCGTCTCAGGAGGCGCTGCGGGCCTCGACGGCGCAGATCGCCAGGAAGGACGAGAGCGTCCCGACGAGCAGCAGCGCCTCGTTCATGTCCGGCGGAATCCACGGCGAGCCGAGCGATGCGAAGCTTCCACCGGCCACCATCAGGGCGGCCAGGCCCATCA
>JAEUAC010000323.1 GCA_019695455.1 Methylorubrum extorquens
CGAGGCCCGCCGCCAGGACGAGGTTCGGCAGCGCGAGGAGGAGCGAGACGAGGCCGAAGACGGACCGGTCCGTGATCCCCGCGCCGCCGGCCCGCCTGGTCCGTCCGGGCCGGTCCGGCGTCACACGGCCATCCGCAGCGGCGCGCGGCAATAGCGGGCGATCGTGTCCACCATGAAGCCGATCGCCTCCGCGCCGAGGCCCGGATAGACGCCGATCCAGAACGTCCGCCCGACCACCCGGTCGGCGTTCTCGAGCGAGCCGACGACGCGGTAGGTGCGCCCCTTCATGTAGGGCTGGCGGATCAGGTTGCCGCCGAACAGGAGGCGCGTGCCGATCCCGTTCGCGTTCAGGTGGATGGCGAGGTCGTCGCGGCCGATGGGCGCGTCGTCGCGCAGCGTCAGCGGGAAGCCGAACCAGGAGGGTTCCGTGCCGGGCGTCGCCTCGGGCAGCACGAACAGGTCCTCCAGCGGCCGCAGCCCCTCCGTCAGGAGGTCGAAGTTGCTGCGCCGCCGGTCGATGAAGTCCTCGAGATGGTCCATCTGGGCGAGGCCGACCGAGGCCTGCATGTCGGTGATCTTCAGGTTGAAGCCGAGATGCGAGTAGATGTACTTGTGGTCGTAGCCCTTCGGCAGGTCGCCGAGCTGCCAGCCGAACCGCTTGTTGCAGCTGTTGTCGCAGCCCGGGTCGCAATAGCAGTCGCGCCCCCAGTCCCTGAACGATTCCATGATCTTGTTCAGGCGGGAATTGTTGGTGAAGACGGCGCCGCCCTCGCCCATCGTGATGTGGTGCGCCGGATAGAACGACAGGGTGCCGACGTCGCCGAAGGTGCCGACGTGCCGGCCGCCGACGGTCGCGCCGAGCGCGTCGCAGCAATCCTCGATGAGGAACAGGTCGTGCCGGTCGCAGATCGCCCGGATGGCGGCGACGTCGAACGGATTGCCGAGCGTGTGCGCCACCATGATGGCGCGCGTGCGCGGCCCGATGGCGGCCTCGATGGCGGCCACGTCGATGTTGTAGGTCGGCAGGCTGACGTCGACGAAGACCGGCACCATGCCCCAGTGCAGCACGGGGTTGACGGTGGTCGGAAACCCCGTCGCGCACGTGATGACCTCGTCGCCGGGCTTGAGGGCGCGGTCGCCGAGCTTCGGCGAGGTCAGGGCCGAGAACGCGACGAGGTTCGCCGACGAGCCCGAATTGACCGTGAGCGCGTGCTTCGCGCCGACCCGCGCGGCGAGCCGCTTCTCGAAGGCCGCGTTGAAGCGCCCCGTCGTGAGCCAGAAGTCGAGAGCCGAATCGACCAGCATCCGCATGTCGTTCGCCGCGTAGACCCGGCCCGAGACCGGCACGGAGGGCTTCGCGGGATCGAACGGCTTCGGCGCGTGCGCGACCGCGTGGTAGCGCTCGACGAGCGACAGGATCTCGCTCCGCAGGGCCGCGGGATCCTGCGGCGCCGCGCCGGCCGCCCCCAACTCGTCCTCGCGCGGTGCGGAGCCGAGCCACGCGTCCGACGTCCTGTCCCGGATCCGATCCGGGGACGCGCCGGCGTTCGGCGCCGTCAGCCGCACGGCGAGCCCGAGATAGGCCTCGACCTGGCGCGTCATCACGGAGGCGAGGTCGCGGTCCTCGATCGCGGCCTGCATCCAGGCGGCCGTCCAGGCCGCCTCCTCGTCCGGCCGCAGCAGCGATCCACCGCCCGGCAGGAGGGCGGCGTCGGGCCCGCGATCGCCCCGGAAGGCGGCCTGCGCCACGCCGGCCGACCACGCCCGCTCCGCCGCCAGCAGCGCCGCCCGGATCGGCTCGAGCACGTGGAGGCCGGAGGGTGGCGCCCCGCCGCCCTCGCGCGAGACGACGACCCGCAACGACGGCGCCGCGCCCTCGAGGGCGGCGGCGTGAATGCCCGTGAGGTCGACGACGATCTCGGCCTCCGCCTTGCGCACGGCGCGGCGCAGGGCTTCGGCATCGGTGGGATCGCGGCGAAGATCGTCGAGCGGCGCGACGGATGCGATGCGGTCGTAGAGGCAGGGGCCGCTCTGGCCGATGCCCGTGACGCGCGCGTTCAGGCGGGACAGGACGAGCGCGAGCCACGCCCCCTCGCGCGCCGTGTGCCCGACGACGACGACGCCGCGGCGGCTCCAGAACCCGGACGCGATCATCCGCAACCACCCCCCGCCGCCGGTCGGACACGGTCTGGCCGGCCCCGCGAGCGCGACCGGTCCCGCTCCGAAGGACGCCTGCCGGGACAGTCCCCGGCACCGAGGAGTTAACGGAAACTTGGTTAATGGAACGTCTCCGGCGCCCCCCCGGGCCTCGGGGCCCGCGTCCGCGGCCGTCCCGCCGGCCCGCCGCATGGGGCGGCGCGAAAGCCGACACCTGTCCGCATTCCACGGCTCCACCCCCGGACCGCTTCGAGCGCGAGGTCGGGCGGGAGATCGAGGACTGGAACGGCTGGGCCAAGGACCGCACGGGGCATCGAGGGCTTGGCGGCGCCGAATGAGTCGCGTCCGTCTGGTAGAAGGCCGATGCGGGTCTGAGCGGCCGCTTCCGACCCGTTGCAGAATTCGGGCAGCCGTGCCCTGGAACTGGCGATAGGGGATACGCAACGCTACGATGTCGATCCAGGTCCGACCGGTCACGATTGAGGCGAGGCAGACGTTCGCATCGCTGCTCAATGACGCGAATGCTTGGCAGAAGGCGCGCGGCTTGCAAGGCTGGATCAGGCCGTTCGATGACGACTGGATGCTGCCACGCATCCAGCGCGGAGAACTCTACCTCGCCCATATGGGCGACGAGGCCGTCGCTGCGTTCCGCCTTCTCTTTAGGGACGAAGACTACTGGGGCGAGAGGGATGCGGGGGACAGCATCTACCTTCACACGTTCGCCGTTCGGCGGAGCCGGGCAGGGTCCGGCATCGGCAGCATGGTGATCGAGGAAGTAGCACGCATGGGTAGTGAGCGTGGCCGAAGCAGGCTTCGTCTGGACTGCTTTCTCGCCAACACGGGACTGGTCGCGTTTTACGAGCGAAACGGCTTTTCCTCGGTGGGCACGATCGCTGTGAAAGGGCGGACGCTAAATCTGATGGAACGGCGGATCATCGCAGCATGACGAGGTCCACTCTCCACCCCTGGCAGACGTTGGGCAGTGCCCTGGACATGGAAGGATGGGGCTGAGCCGGGCGACGATGTCGACCCAGGTCCCACCAGTCACGATGCCCCCCCTCACTCCACCTTCGCGCCCGACAGCCTGACCACCGCGCCCCATTTCGCGATCTCGGCGGCCACGTAGGCGCCGAAGGCGTCCGGCGAGAGCGGGCGGCTGGTGGCGCCGAGCGTGGCGAAGCGGGCGGCCACGTCCGGGACGGCCATGGCCTTGACGATCTCGGCGTTCACGCGGGCGACGATGGCGGCCGGCGTGCCCTTGGGGGCGACGAGGCCGTTCCAGGCGATGGCGACGTAGCCGGGCAGGCCGGATTCGGCGATCGTCGGGATGGCGGGCGCGACGGCGGCGCGCTCGGCCGACGTGATGCCGAGCGCCCGCACGCGGCCGTCGTTCACGTGCTGGAGGACGGATTGCGTCGTGTCGAACATCAGGTCGACATGGCCCGCGACGACGTCCGCGATGGCGGGCGCGCTGCCCCGGTAGGGCACCATGGTCAGGCGGAGGCCCGCCATGGAGGCGAAGAGCTCGGCCGACAGATGCGTGGACTGGCCGAGGCCGGAGGTCGCGACGTTGAGCTGGCCCGGCCTGTCCTTCGCGAGCGCGATCAGGTCGGCCAGGGTCCTGGCGGGCGACGACGGGTGCACGACGAGGACGAGCGGGTTCTCGGTCAGCAGCGCCACGGGCTCGAAGCTCGCCACGGCGTCGAAGCCGAGCTGGCGGAACAGCGTCATGTTGATCGCGTGCGCGGTCGTGTTGACGCCGAACGTGTAGCCGTCCGGCGCCGCCCGGGCGGTCAGCTCCATGCCGAGGTTGCCGCCCGCGCCCGGCCGGTTGTCGGTCACGACGCGCTGGCCCAGCACCTCGGACAGCCGCTCGCCGACGATGCGGGCCGTGATGTCGGTCGAGCCGCCGGGCGTGTAGGGCACGATCACGGTCAGGGGTCGGGCGGGCCAGGCCTGGGCCCCGGCCCGGGGGGCCGCGAGCCCGGTGAGGGCCGCGCCCCCGAGCCCGCCCAGCACGTCACGTCGTCGCATTGCGCCCTCCCCCGTTGTCCCGGATCACGACCGCGTCGAGCGCGAGGCAATCGGCCTCGTGCGTGCCGACCAGCACCGGGTTCGCGTCCACGGACACGATGCGCGGATCCTCCGCCATCAGGCGGCCGAGCGCGGCCGCGGCCGCGGCGAACCGGTCGAGCGCGAAGGGCGGCTCGCCGCGCGTGCCCGCGAGGACGGGCGCGATGCGCAGCCGGCCGAGCGCCGTGCGCACCTCCGCGGCCGAGAAGGGCGGCAGCAGCACCTGCGCGTCCGGCATCGCCTCGACGTACTTGCCGCCGTCGCCGACGATGACGACCGGCCCGAAGAACGGATCGCGGTGGGCTCCGAGGAGCAGTTCGCGACGCCCCGTCGCCATCGGGGCGACCAGCACGCCCGACGAGCGCGCGCCCTGCGCCGCGAGCGCGGCGCGGCAGGCCTCGAAGGCGCCCCGGACCGCGTCGGCCTCGCGGAGCCCGAGATGGACCAGGCCGAGCTCGCTCTTGTGGGCGACGTCCGGCGAGCAGCCCTTGGCGACGACCGCCCCCCCAAACGCGGCCGCCGCCGCGACCGCCTCCTCGGCCGTCGCGCAGAGGCGGTGCGGGACGACGGGCAGGCCGGCCTGCGCCAGGAGCGCGAGGCTCTCCGCCTCGTCGAGCAGCGTGCCCGCCCCGCCCCCCGCGGCGGCCGCGTCCGGCGCCCGGCGGCTCGGGCGGGACGCGGCCGCCGCCATCAGCTCGTGGTGGCGGATGAACTGGTGGAGCGAGCGGATGGCGGCGCCCTCCCCGTCGAAGACGGGCAGGCCGCGGCTCCGGAACGGGGTCGCGACGATCTCCTGCGGGGCCACCACGACGACCGGCTTCCCCGTCGCGTCGGCGAAGGCCGCCGTGTCGCGCCCGAAGGCCTCGACGTCGTAGGCGCGGCCCGCGACCGGGATGCCGACCACGAAGGCGTCGGCCGAGGGGTCGTCCGCGATCACGGGCAGGATCTCGCCGAGCAGGCGGCTGTTGGTGAGGAGGGCCGCCGTGATGTCGACCGGGTTGGCCGTCGCCGCGAAGCCCGGCAGGATGGCCCGCAGCCGCGCCTGGGTGTCGTCGCGCAGCGGCGCGAGTTCGAGCCCGGCGCTCGTCGCGGCGTCGGCCGCCATGACGCAGGTCGCGCCCGAGTTCGAGATCGCCACGATGCGCCGGCCGCGGGGCGTCCAGCCCTTCAGGTACAGCTCCGCCGCCTCGACGAGCTCCGCCGTGTCGCGGACGCGCCAGATGCCGTGGCTCTCGAGAAAGGCGTCGACGACCCGGTCCTCGTTGGCGAGCGCGCCCGTATGCGAGCGCGCCGCGCTCTGCCCGGCGGCCGTGCGGCCCGATTTCAGCGCCACGATCGGCAGGCCGTGCTCGCGCGCCACGGCGGCGGCCTGCGCGAGGTGGTGCGGATCCGGGATGCTCTCGAGGTAGAGGAGGAGGAGGCGCAGGTCCCGGTCGGCCGCGACGGTCGCGGCGAGCTCGCAGACCGTGACGTCGGCGTCGTTGCCCGTCGCGTGGGCGTGGCGCACGCCGATCCCGCGCCGGCGCAGCAGGCCGTAGGGCACGACGCTCATGGCGCCGCTCTGGCTCACGATGCCGACCGGCCCGTCGAGCGGCGCGACCTCGTTGAACATGGACGAGAAGCTCGCGACGGCGCCGGTGCCGAAATTCGCGAGCCCCTGCGTGTTCGGGCCGATCATGCGCATGCCGCGCGCCCGCGCCCGCGCCACCATGGCCCGCTCCGCCGCCTTGCCCTCCTCGCCCCCGCTCTCGCCGAAGCCCGAGGTCATCATGATGGCGACCTTCACGCCCATGAGGCCGCATTCGTCGAGCGCCGCCACGGCAGCCTCGCCCGGCACCGCGATGATGGCCAT
>JAEUAC010000380.1 GCA_019695455.1 Methylorubrum extorquens
GGTCGGGGAGCCGGACGCCATCCTGGTGCGCCCCGAGACCGTCGTCGTGTTCGACAGCCTGAAGGACGAGATCGCGATCGTCCGGACCGTGCGGCCGGCGGCCCCCGGGCCCGGCCCGGAGGCGTTCGAGGCCGCCCGGGACGCCGTCGAGGCGACGATGGCGCATCTCGACGCGCCGCTCGCCGGGAGCGACATGCGCCACCCCGGGCCGGCCGAGCTGCCGGCACCGGTCTCGAACCTTCCTCCGGGCCGCTACGAGGCCATGGTGGCGCGGGCGAAGGAGTACATCCTCGCCGGCGACATCTTCCAGGTGGTGCTCTCGCAGCGCTACGAGGCCCCCTTCCCGCTTCCCGCCTCGCAGCTCTACCGGGCGCTCCGCCGCACCAATCCGGCGCCCTTCCTCTGCTTCCTCGACTTCGAGCGCTTCCAGATCGTCTGCTCGAGCCCCGAGATCCTGGTCCGCGTGCGCGACGGTCGCGTCACCGTGCGGCCGATCGCCGGCACCCGCCCGCGCGGCGCCACGCCGGAGGCCGACCGGCGCCTCGCCGAGGAGCTGCTGGCGGACCCGAAGGAGCGGGCGGAGCACCTGATGCTCCTCGATCTCGGGCGCAACGACGTCGGCCGGGTCGCGACCCTCGGCTCGGTCGCGGTGACGGACAGCTTCTTCGTCGAGCGCTACAGCCACGTCATGCACATCGTGTCGAACGTCGAGGGCGACCTGCGGCCGGACCGCGACGCGCTCGACGCGCTGGCGGCCGGGTTCCCGGCCGGCACCGTGTCCGGCGCGCCGAAGGTGCGCGCCATGCAGATCATCGACGAGCTCGAGCCGGACGGGCGCGGCCCCTATGCGGGCTGCATCGGCTATTTCGGCGCGGACGGGCAGATGGATTCCTGCATCGTCCTGCGGACCGCGGTCGTGAAGGACGGCCGGATGGTCGTGCAGGCGGGCGCCGGCATCGTCCACGATTCCGATCCGGTCTCCGAGGCGCTGGAATGCGAGAACAAGGCGAAGGCGCTCTTCCGGGCGGCCGCAGAGGCGATGCGGCTCGCGACCGAGCCCCGCCGGGGCCAGTAGGCGCTCAGGCCGCCATGCGCCGCATCGTGGCCATGACGGTCCGCCGGTCGTAGGGCTTCTCGAAGAACACGCCCCGCTCCGGCAGCGAGAGGTCGGCCATCCGGTGGTGGCCCGAGGTCACGATCAGCTCGACCGGCGGCCACCGTCCGCGGATCGCGGCCGCGAGCTTCATGCCGTCCATCGAGCCCGGCATGTCGACGTCCGTGAAGACGATCCGGATGTCCGTCCGCACCTCCAGGATGGCGAGGGCCTCGTCGGCGTTGGCCGCCTCCATCACGTCGAAGCCGGCCTCCTCGGCCAGGTCGGCGGCCATCATGCGCAGCAACGGCTCGTCCTCGACGACCAGCACCACGGCCCTGCGGCCTGGTCTCGGGGGAATCATGACAAGGCAACCGCGGAGAGGGCAGACCGGAACTCGGCCACGAAACCAGAGTCCGGATAACGAATCGTGACCCCGCCCGTTCCGGCGAGCCCGAGCCGGATCAGCCGCGTGCCGAACCCCGTCCTGGACGGCTCCGCCGGCGGGGGGCCGCCCGTCTCCCGCCACGTCAGCACGAAGTCCTCGCCGTCGGGGCCCGGCTCGCGGCGCCAGGACAGGTCCACCGTGCCGCCGTCGGCCGAGAGCGCCCCGTACTTGGTCGCGTTGGTGGCGAGCTCGTGCAGGACGAGCGAGGTCGACAGCGTCGCCCGCGAGCCGAACTGGACGTCGGGCCCCGCGATGGCGATGCGGCTCTCGCCGGTGAGCGACAGGACGCGCTCCGCGATCGCCCGCATGGGCGCGCTCGCCCAGTTCTCCTGCAGGAGGACGTCGTGCGCGCGGCCGAGCGCGATGAGGCGCCGCTCGAAGGTCTCGACGGCGGACCGCTCCGTCACGCCCTTCAGGGTCTGGCCGGCGACGGATTGCACGATGGCGAGCGTGTTCTTCAGGCGGTGGCCGAGCTCCTGGATCAGGATGCTCCGCCGCTCCTCGGCCCGGTCGCGCTCGGCGAGCGCCCGGCGCAGCTCGAGCTGCTTCATGACCTGGCGGGCGAGGACGCGCAGCGCCTGCTGCTGGAGGTCGGTCAGGCGACGCGGCTGGAAGTCGAGCACGCAGACGGTGCCGATCGGCAGCCCCTCCTCCGTCCTGAGGAGCGCGCCCGCATAGAAGCGCAGGCTCGGCGCTCCGGTGACGAGCGGATTGCACTCGAACCGCGGATCCTTGGTGGCGTCCGGCACGAGCAGGAACTCCTCCTCCAGGATCGCCTTGGCGCAGAAGGAGGAGGCGAGCGGGGTCTCGCGCACGCCGAGCCCCACCTCGGCCTTGAAGAACTGCCGCCCGTCCCCGATCAGGTTCACGACCCCGATGGGCGTCCCGCAGAGCGCGGAGGCCAGCGCCGCCACGTCGTCGAAGTCGCGCTCGCGCGGCGTGTCGAGGATGTCGTAGCTGGCGAGCGCGGCGAGACGGAGCGCCTCGTCGTAGGGCGGCGGCGGGATCGGCCGAAGGCCGGGCGTCGAGAGGTGGGACGACATGGTGGCTCCGGCCGGATGGTCCGCTCGCGTGCTGGACGACGAGGATCGAGGGAGAGGCAGCAATCGTGCCTCGTCAAGCGGCGTCAGCCCGCAAGCCGGTCGAACTGGGCCGCGTGCAGGCGCTCGTAGAGCCCGCCGGCCGCCAGGAGCTCCTGATGGCGGCCCTGCTCGGCCACGCCGCCGCGATCCACCACGACGATCCGGTCGGCCCCCCGGATGGTCGCGAGCCGGTGCGCGATGACCAGCGTGGTGCGCCCGGCCGACAGCTCGGCGAGCGAATCCTGGATCGCGCGTTCGGTCTCCGTGTCGAGCGCGGAGGTCGCCTCGTCCAGGATCAGGATCGGCGGGTTCTTGAGGAACATGCGGGCGATGGCGAGGCGCTGCTTCTGCCCGCCCGAGAGCTTGACGCCCCGCTCGCCCACGACCGTGTCGAGACCGTCCGGCAGCGCCGCGATGACGTCGTCCAGCCGCGCCCGCCGGATCGCCTCGCGGATGCTCGCCTCGTCGGCGTCGAGCCGGCCATAGGCCACGTTCTCGCGCACGCTGCCCGCGAACAGGAACACGTCCTGCTGGACGATGCCGATCCGGGCCCGGAGCGACGCCATGGTCAGGTCGCGGATGTCGCTCCCGTCGACCGTGATGCGCCCGCCTTCGACGTCGTAGAAGCGGGGCAGGAGCGAGCAGAGCGTCGTCTTGCCCGCCCCCGACGGGCCGACGAAGGCGACCGTCTCGCCGGCCGCGATCCGCAGGTCGACGCCGTCGAGCACCGGGCGGCCGGGCTCGTAGCCGAAGCGCACGCCCTCGAAGGCGATGTCGCCCCGGAGCCGTCCGGCCTCGCGGGCGTCCGGGCGGTCGACGATGTCCGGCTCCGTGTCCAGGAGCTCGCAATAGCGGCGGAAGCCGGCGACGCCCTTCGGATAGATCTCCAGGATGGCGTTGATCTTCTCGATGGGCCGGAAGAACACGCCGACGAGCAGCAGGAAGCCGACGAAGCCGCCCGGCGTGAGCTCGCCCCGGGTGACGAAGTAGCTGCCCGCCACCATGACGACGAGCTGGATGAGGCGCATCGACAGGTAGGAGAGCGACACGCTCGCCGTCATGACCCGGTAGGCCTCGAGCTTGGCCGCCTTGTAGCCGGCGTTGTCGCGCGCGAAGAGGCGCCGCTCGTGCTCCTCGTTGGCGAAGGCCTTCACGACCCGGATGCCGCCGACGTTCTCCTCGATCCGGGCGTTGAACGCCCCGACCCGGCCGAACTGGGCCTGCCAGTTGCGCGTCATGCGGCCGCCGTAGCGGCTCGTGATCCAGCCCGCGAAGGGCACGATCAGGGCCGTGATGACGGCGAGCACGGGATGCACGGCCAGCATGAGCGCGAAGGCGCCCGCGAACGTCATGACGGCGATGAACAGGTCCTCGGGACCGTGATGCGCCACCTCGCCGATCTCCTCGAGGTCCTTCGTGACGCGGGCGACGAGGTGGCCGGTCTTCTGCCCGTCGAAGAAGCGGAAGGAGAGCTTCTGCAGGTGGTCGAAGGCGCGGCGGCGCATCTCCGTCTCGATGTTGATGCCGAGGACGTGCCCCCAGTAGTTCACGACGACCATGAGGCCCGTGTTGGCCACGTAGATCGCGAGGAGCACGACGGAGGCCGCCACGATGAGCGGCCAGTCCTGCCCGGGCAGGAGCCGGTCCACGAACAGCTTCACGGCCATGGGGAAGCCGAGTTCCAGCAGGCCCGACAGGACCGCGCAGGAGAAGTCGAGCAGGAAGAGCCCGCGATGGGGCCGGTAATAGGCGAAGAAGCGTGACAGCATGGCGATGAGGCCGCCTCAGGCGACGTAGCTGAAGCCGCCCTCGGGACGGCCGAGCTTCCAGTAGTTGAGCACCTGGCAGCGCTCGGCCGGCAGGTCGCGCTCCGAGCGCGCGTGCCGCCGTATAGCACGGGCGATCTCCGCTTCGGCACCCGCGAAGAGCAGGAGGTCGCCGGCGGGCCATGCGTCCCGCACGGCCTCCGCCAGCCGGCTCGGCGCGCCGTCCGGGCGGATCAGCCACTCGATCGCCGGGATCGGCAGCCGCTCGGACGCGTCCGGGACCTCGACGAAGGCGGCGACGGCCGGCCCGGGCGGCAGCGTCTCCAGGATCTGGGCGATGGCGGGCAGCGCCGTGTGGTCCCCCGCCAGGAGATAGGCCGGCGCGGGCGTGGCCGGCATGAAGCCCGGGCCGCCGAGAGACACCCGGTCGCCCGGCCGGGCCGCGGCCGCGAAGGCGGATCCCGGCGCGTCGCCCGGGTGCAGGACCATGTCCACCTCGATCTCGGGGGCGGCCGGCCGGGCACGCCGGATCGAGTAGGTCCGCACGCAGGCGCGGCCGTCCGGCCCGGGGAGCCGGAGCTTCAGGTAGGGCCCGAGCGTGCCCTCGGGCGTGTGGAAGGCCGCCATGTCGGGCCCGCCGAGGACGAGCCGGCGCAGGCGCGGCGTCGGCGCCTCGACGCGCAGCACGATCCCCTCGCGGACGGGCCTGATCACGGGCGGGCCGTCGCGCTGGGCTCGGGCCGCTCCGCGAGCGAACGCCGGATGGCGACCCGCAGGGCCCAGAACGCCGCGACGTAGACGGGCACGGCGAGCGCGAAGAAGCCGGCCCAGCCGGTCGCGCCCGCGAGCGCCGGGCCGCCGACCCGCACGGGCATGGAGGCGAAGAACGCCGCCCCGAAGAGGAGCGCGTAGTCGGTCGCGGCACGAGGGCCTTCGGCCCAGCGGTAGAGCATGTTGAAGACGGGGACGCCGAGCGCGGTGGAGAAGAGGTAGCCCGCGAGCGTCGCGCCGACGGCGAGCGATGGCAAGCGGAGCCCGAGCGCCACCGCCATCGCGCCCCCCGCGAGCGCGAGCCCCGCGGCGCCGACCGTGACGAGGGGCACCGTGCCGTAGCGCCGCACGAGGAGGCCGGCCGCGAGCGACATGCCGAAATTGATGATCGGCAGCGCCGTCCCGCTGACGAGGCTCGCCTCCGCGAGCGTCAGGCCGAGATCGACGAGGGCGAGGCCGTTGAAGCCGGAGATCGCCTGCAGGGCGGCGAAGTAGGCGCCGAGGACGAGGACGTGGCCGCCGACCGCGCGCAGCCGCGCGAGCCGCCCGCCGGGCCGTTCGACGATCGCGTCCGGTCGCCGGAGCCGGCGCTCGGGGTAGAGGAGGATCGGCAGGACGCAGACGGCCGCGAGCGCCGCCAGGGCCAGGACGACGGGCGACCAGCCGAGGCGCTCGGCCGAGCCCGCGAGGAGGCCCGCGCCCACGAGCCCGCCGGCCGAGGCGCCGCAGAACTTCGCCGTCGAGACGAGGACGCGCTCGGCCGGCGCGACGGTCTCCACGACCAGCGCCTCGAGCGAGACGTCCATCGTGGCCGTGCAGGCGCAGATCGCGGTGCCGAGCGCGAACAGCGCGGCGAGCGGCGCGGTCTCGGCGGCCGCGAGCCCGAGGAGCAGGAGGACGGACAGCGCCTGGGCGGCGACGATCCATCCGATCCGGTGCGGCAGGAGGGGGAGGCGCGTCCGGTCGAGCGTCCCGGCCCACAGGAAGGTGAGGCCGAGCGGCAGGTTCATGGCCTGGAGGAGGCCGACCTCCGCCAGGGAGACGCCGCGCGCCCGCAGGATCAGGGGCGCGCCCCCGGCCAGGAATCCGAAGACGGCGCCGAAGCTCACGTAGAGGCCGAAGAACGGGACCAGCGACCGGAGCCGCGGCCGCCACGGGGCCGCGGCGCCGGCGGGCCCGGCGCCCGCCTCCCCGGCGCTCACCAGCGGTAGCTGAGGCTCGCGTTCACGCGCCGGCGGTCGCCGTAGAAGCAGGAATTGGCGTCCGAGCAGGAGGCGACGAACCGCCGGTCGAGCAGGTTCTGGGCGTTCGCCTGCAGGCGCCAATTGTCCCAGTCGTAGTGGATGCTGGCATCCATCAGCACGTGGTCGGGCACCTTCAGGCTGTTGGTGGCGGTCGCGAACGAGGAGCCGACGTAGCGCACGCCGGCGCCGAAGCCGAAGCCGCGCAGCACGCCGCCCTGGAAGGTGTAGTCCGCGTAGAGCGAGCCGAAATCCTGCGGGATCGCGACGGGCGTGCGGCCGAGGATGGTCGGGTCGTTGTCCTTGGTGACGCGCAGGTCGAAGACCGTGTAGGCGCCGACCACCTTTAGGCCCTCGACCGGCTGCGAGACGAGCTGGAACTCCATGCCGGTGGACTTCTGCTGGCCGGTCTGGACCTGGTTGAAGATGTTGGTCGGGTCGACCGTCTGGACGTTGTTCCGGCGCAGCTCGAACGCCGACACGGTCGCGAAGGTGTTCCAGCCGGCGGGCTGGAACTTCGCGCCGACCTCGATCTCCTCGCCCGTCTCCGGCCTGAACAGGGCGCCGCTGGCGTTGGTCCCCGCGACGGGCGTGAAGGAGTTCGAGTAGGTCGCGTAGGGCGAGATGCCGATCTCGCTCTCGTAGAGCAGGCCGACCTTGCCGGAGAAGAACGTGTCCTCGCGGGTCGCCCGCGCGAAGGTCAGGCGGTTCCGCGTCTCGGCGGAGGCGACGTCGCCGCGGCCCGAGAGGCTGAGCACGAACCGGCCGAAGCGGACCTGGTCCTGCAGGTAGAAGCCGACCTGGTCGAGCGACGTGCGGGCGACGAGGTAGGGCGAGGCGGGCGCGACCGTCTGGCGGTAGTTCGGCGCGAAGATCGCGAGGTTCGGCCCGAGGGAGAAGGCCTGGTTGTCGTCGAGGTGGTAGTACTTGTAGTCGATGCCGGCGAGGATCGTGTGCCGCAGCGGCCCCGTGTCGACCTTCGCCTCGACCTGGTTGTCCGTCGTGAACAGGTTCACGCGCGGCGTCGTGCGGAAGTTGAACCGGGCGAGCTCCGTCCGCCCCGCATTGCCGAACGGGTTGGCGTAGCCGGCCCCGTAGAGCCGCTCGTCCGAGACGTCGAGATACGAGTAGCGGACGTTCTGGCGGAGCGTCCAGACGTCGTCGACCCGGTGCTCGAACTGGTAGCCGAGGAAGGCCTGCTGGCGCTGGAACCGGTCGATGCCGAGATCCGACACGAACAGCCTGTCCGGGATGCGCGTGAACACGCCGCCGATCGCGGTGCGCCGCACGGTGCCGTCGTAGGGCAGGAAGCCGCCGACCGTGTTCGACTGGTCGAGCTGGAACGACGACAGGACCGTCAGGCTGGTCGAGGCGTCCGGCCGGTAGGTGAAGCTCGGCGCGATGGCGAAGCGGTCGTCCCGGGCGAAGTCGACCTGCGTGTCGCTGCCGCGCAGCGTGCCCGTGAGCCGGTAGAGCCAGTGCCGGTCCGCGTCGACCGGGCCGGACAGGTCGAAGTTCGTGTAGATGCGGCTGTAGGAGCCGCCGCCGACCTCGACATAGCGGAACGGCTCCTCCAGCGGCTTCTTCGACACGAGGTTCACGAGGCCGCCGGGCGAGGTGCCGCCGAAGAGCACGGAGGCCGGCCCGCGCAGCACCTCCACGCGCTCCAGCAGGAACGGGTCGACGCGGAAGTTCGCGAACGCCGTCGAGAAGAGCTGCAGGCCGTCGAGGTAGAGCCCCGTATCGTCGGCCTTGAAGCCGCGGATCGTGTAGAAGTCGAGCCGCGAATTGGAGCCGAACTGCTCGGACCGCACGCCCGGCGCGTAGCGCAGCGCCTCGCTCAGGGTCTGGGCGTTCTGGTCCCGGATCTGCTCGGCGCCGATCACGGCGATCGAGGCCGGCGTGGCGATCAGCGGCGTGTCGGTCTTGGTCGCGCTGGCGCTGCGCGTCGCGACGTAGCCCGGCACCGGGCCGGTGGCGCTCTCGGTGGACGTGCCCCGCAGGCCCTCGACGGTGACGGCCTCGAGCGGCGTGCTCGCCCCCTGGGCGAAGGCGACGCCCGCCATGCCGGCGAGCGCCGCCCCGGCCAGCAGGTGACGGCGATGGGCACGAAGAAGGGATCGGGTCATGCGGTCTGGCCTGTCCGATTCGCCCGGCACCGCACAGACGACCGATCGACTTCAGCCCGGGCCGGGAGACGATCGCGTCTACTTGTTGGCTTTCTGCAACAACTTAGATTTTAACTGGTCTAAGGAGATCTTCATCGTCCGATGCCGGCGGGAGCGCGATCGGCCCGCGCGCGACGGCTACGGCGCGACCGGCTGCTCCCCGGCCCCGTTCGCGTCGAAGATGCGGCGGACCGTGCCGTCCCCCTTCGCGCCGGTCAGCCAGGCCGTGACGAAGGCGAGCGCGGCGGGCCGGCCCTTCGGAACGGCGATCGACACAGAGGTCCGCTGGAAGCCGCCGGCCACGATGCGCGAGCCCGGCACCTGCGACCGGATCGGCGCGAGCGTGTCGCGCGACAGCGCCAGGGCGTCGGCGCGGCCGTCCCTCATCATGGCGACGGCCTCCGCGACCGACGGGACGGCCACCGGCTGCGTCCGGGCGAGCGTGCGGGCGGACGCCCGGATCGTGGTGGTGCCGGCGATGCCGACGACCCGGAACCCGTCGCGGTCCACGCCCTCGACATCCGCGACGCCGGACGCCCCGGAGACGAGGTAGGTGCTCTCGAGGTCGTAATAGCCCGGCCCGAAGGCCAGCATCGCGCGACGCGTCGCGTCGACCGGCATGAAGGCGACGTCCACGATCCCGGCGCGGGTCGCCTCGGCCGCCTCGCCGGAATTGGGGAAGACGACGAAGGCCGGGCTCAGCCCCGACGCCTCCGCCAGCGCCTGGCCGAGGTCGCGCGTCACGCCGCGCGGCTCGCCGGAGATTCGGGCGACGAAGAAGACGCCGCCCGTCGGCGCCTCGACGAGGGCGACCCGGATCGCGCCCGTCGGCGCCAGCTCGGCCCTCGCGGCGGACGCGGCCGGCACGGCGGCCGTCGCGGCATCTCCGATCGTCGCGCCCATCCGGTCGCCCTCCCCGCCGCGACGGGTCGGGCCGCCCGCCCTCGCGCGGGCCGATCCTAGCGGATGGCGAGCGCCCAGTAATCCAGGTCGAGGATGACGGCCGGGTCGTAGCCGGCCTCGCTCCGCCCGGGATGGTCGGCGCAGGGCCGGTTCTTCGTCGCGATCGTGCGGATGCGGAGCGCGCCGACATCCTCGCGGCCGGGCAGCGCGGCCGTCTCCAGGATCTCGCTCCAGGCGTAGACCGTGTCGCCCGAGAACAGCGGCGCGACGTGGCGCCCGCCGTTGATGGCGGCGAGGTGGAACGCCGCGCCGAGCCCGTTGAAGGACAGGGCCCGGGCGACGGAGATGACGTGGCCGCCATAGATCAGCCGCCGGCCGAACCGCGTGCCGGCCGCCGCGTGGCCGTCGAAATGGACGCGCGCCGTGTTCTGCCAGAGGCGCGTCGCCATCTGGTGCTCGGCCTCCTCGACGGTCTGCCCGTCGACGTGGTCGATGCGCTCGCCCGGCCGGTAGTCGCCGAAGCGGAAGGGCGTGCCGGCGAGCGCCGCGTCCCACCGCGACGCGTCGAGCGGCGGACAGGCCGCCCCGAGGCTCGCGACCGCGACGGACGCGGTCAGGCGCGGCACGGTCTCCGGCGGCGACGGCGCCGCCGGGTCGCGCTTGCGCACCATCACCCAGCGCACGTAGTCGAGCACGGCGCGGCCTGCCTCGTCCTCGCCGCGGGTGCGGACCCACACGATGCCGGTCTCCCGGTTCGCGTTCTCCTTCAGGCCGATCACGTCGGACACGGCCGAGAGGGTCGCGCCCGGATAGACCGGGGCGAGGAACCGCGCCTCGGCGTAACCGAGATTGGCGACCGCGTTCAGGGATACGTCCGGCACGGTCTTGCCGAAGACGGTGTGGAACACGAGAAGGTCGTCGAGCGGCGCCCGCTCCCAGCCGAGCGCGCGCGCGACGCTGTCGGCCGATTGCACCACGAACCGCGACCCGTAGAGCGCGCCGTAGAGGGCCGCCTCGCCGGTCGCGACCGTGCGGGGCGTCGCGTGCCGGATCGTCTCGCCGAGCCGGAAATCCTCGAAGAAGCGGCCCGGATCGGTCTTCACGCGATGTCCGCCGGCAGGGGGCGCCCGCGCCGCGTCGCGGCGGCCGCGAGAGTGTTGCGGAGGAGGCAGGCGATCGTCATCGGGCCGACGCCGCCCGGGACGGGCGTGATGGCGCCCGCGACCGGGGCGGCCTCCGCGAAGGCGACGTCGCCGACGAGTCGCGTCTTGCCCTCCCCCGTCGCCGGATCGGCCACGCGGTTGATGCCGACGTCGATGACGATGGCCCCGGGCTTGATCCAGTCGCCCCGCACGAAGTCCGGCCGCCCGATCGCGGCGACGAGGAGGTCCGCCCGCCGGCACAGGCCCGGCAGGTCGCGCGTGCGCGAATGCGCGACCGTGACGGTGCAGTGCTCGGCCAGGAGCAGCTGCGCGACGGGCTTTCCGACGATGTTCGAGCGGCCGACCACGACGGCGTCGAGCCCGGCGAGGTCGGGCCGGACGCTCTTCGCCAGGATCACGCAGCCGAGCGGCGTGCAGGGCACGAGCGCCGCCTGCCCGGTCGCGAGGCGGCCGGCATTGACGGGGTGGAACCCGTCCACGTCCTTGGCGGGATCGATGGCGAGGAGGACCTTGCCGGAATCGATGGCGGCGGGCAGCGGCAGCTGGACCAGGATGCCGTCGACGGCCTCGTCCGCGTTCAGGCGCGCGACGAGCGCCAGGAGTTCGGCCTCGCTCGTCTCGGCGGGAAGCCGGTATTCGAGGGACCGCATGCCGGCCTCCTCCGTCCGGGCGCCCTTGTTGCGGACATAGACCCGGCTCGCCGGATCGTCCCCCACGAGCACGACGGCGAGGCCCGGCACGATGCCCTCGGCCGCCAGCGCCCGGACGCCGGCCGCGACCCGCGCCCGGAGCGCCGCCGAGATCGCGGCGCCGTCGATGATGGCGGCGGACATCGG
The DNA here is from genome assembly GCA_019695455.1 of Methylorubrum extorquens. Lineage (GTDB taxonomy): Bacteria > Pseudomonadota > Alphaproteobacteria > Rhizobiales > Beijerinckiaceae > Enterovirga > Enterovirga extorquens_A. The sequence goes on from JAEUAC010000380.1 coordinate 11,472, forward strand.
GCCCTCAGACCACGTTCGGGTAGAGGTAGAGCTCGATCAGTCGCTGCACGAAGAAGATGACGAGCAGGAGGATGATGGGCGAGATGTCGATGCCGCCGAGGTTCGGCAGGATGCGCCGGATCGGCCGGA
>JAEUAC010000400.1 GCA_019695455.1 Methylorubrum extorquens
GTCTATCCGGACTACAAGGACGAGCGCCGCAGCCCCGAGAAGCCCGACGACGCGAAGACGAACCGCGCCGCCGCCTCCTCCCCGTCCGCCAACGCCCTGCCGGTCCGGGGCATCCAGGGCGACCTGCCGATCCGCTTCGCGCCCGAGGGCGGCGCGGTGCCGGGCGACCGGATCGTCGGCATCCTGACCAAGGGCGAGGGCGTCACGATCTACCCGATCCAGAGCCGCGCGCTCGCCGCCTTCGACAACGATCCCGAGAGCTGGATCGACGTGCGCTGGGACGTCGAGGCCGGCCAGGGCCGCCGCTTTCCGGCCCGGCTCGCGCTGCAATCCATCAACGAGCCGGGCTCCCTCGCCCAGATCGCGCAGGTCATCGCGGATCACGACGGCAACATCGACAACGTCCACATGTCGCGCCGCACGCCCGACTTCACGGACGTGACGATCGACCTCGCCGTGTTCGACCTGAAGCACCTCAACGCCATCGTGTCCGAACTGCGCGCGAAGCCCGCCGTCGGCCGGGTGGAGCGCGTGCTGAGCTGACGGGGGGCGTCGCCCGCGACCCCGTGGCGCCGCCCGCACCGCGGGAGTAGACGGGCGGCTTCGGTCCCAGGGAAGGACATCCGCATGAAGCTCTTCTACTCGCCCGGCGCCTGCTCGCTCGGCATCCACGTCCTGCTCGAGGAGATCGGGGCGCCCTACGAGGCCGAGAAGGTCGACCTGAAGTCCGGCCAGCAATACCAGCCGCCCTTCGTCGCGCTGAACCCCAAGAGCAAGGTGCCGACCCTGCAGAAGGACGACGGCTCGGTCCTGACCGAGTTCCCGGCGATCGCCGTCTGGCTCGCCCGCAAGAACCCGCAGGCCGGCCTCCTGCCCGCCGATCCCGACGCGGAGGCGCGGATCCTCGAGGCGATGGATTACTGCGTCGCGACCATCCACATGCAGGGCTTCAGCCGCATGTTCCGCCCCTCGAACTTCGCCCCGAACGCGGCCGACGAGGACGCCGTGAAGGCGCGCGGCCGCGAGATCTTCGAGAAGGGCTTCGCCGTGATGGAGACGACGCTGGGCGGGCGCGACTACCTCGGTGGAGACCGGCCCTCGGTCGCCGATGCCGCCCTGTTCTACAACGCCTTCTGGGCCGGCCGCTTCGGCATCGCGCTGCCGCCGGGCTGCGCGGCCCATTTCGCCCGCATGACGGATCGACCGGCCGTGAAAGCCGTTCTCTCCGCGGAAGGCCTCGCCTGAGCGCCACGTCCCGGCGCCGTACCGCCGTCGTTCAGCCGCGATCCCGCAGGATCAGGGCGCCGTCACAGAAGGATCATCCATGAAAAGCCTCACGCTCGCCGTCGTCGCTGCCGGCGCCCTCCTGGCGGGCCCCGCGCTCGCGCAGAACCCCCAGGAGGAGGCCATGCTCCGCCAGGCCTGCACGGGCGACTACATGCGCCTCTGCTCGCAGTACGAGCCCGGCTCGCCGGGCCTCGACCAGTGCTTCAAGGCGAAGATGAACGACCTCACCCAGCAATGCCGGGGCGCCATCCAGGCCTACACGAAGGCCAACCCGAACGGCCCCAAGCGCTGAGGCGGCCGGGCGGCCTGCCGGGCGAACCCGGTCAGGCCGCCTTGCGGAGACCCAGCGTCTTCCAGGAGCGGCCGCCCTCCGGGGCGGCCTCCTCCACCTTCACGGCGTAGAACGAGGCGCCCTGCTGGCCCGCCAGCGCCTCCTGCGTGAAGCGGATCATGTGATGGGCCACGAAGCCCATGTTGAAGACCGCCTCGATCTGGCCGCGCTTGATCGCCTCGCGGGCCGCCTTCCAGAACACGCGCCGGTAGTCGGACATCAGCCCGACCCGGACGACGATGTTGAAGCCGAGGAAGAGGCCGCGCCGGATGTTGTTCAGCGTGAGCTGGGAGGTCGCCGGCACCTTCACGCGGTGCCGGTAGGTCGCGTCCATCTGGTGCACGAAGCGCGTGAACAGCCGCTCCGGCGCGTAGGCATGCGCGATCGAGCGCCGCCAGGCGTCCAGCACCTCGCCGTAGGGCATGAGGAAGCGGACGTTCGAATCGAGCGTCGGGTCGTGGTCGAGCCGGTTCGCCTTCTCGAGCCGGTCCCAGAGCGGCGTCTTCGGCAGGGCCTGGAGCAGGTTGATCGTCAGCACGGGGACGTTCGACGCGTCCACGAACTCGCGCAGCCGCACCTCCGAATCGGCACTGTCCGAATCGAGCCCGAGGATGATGCCCGAGGTCACCTCCATGCCGTAGGAGTTGATCGTGTCGATCGATTCGAGGATCGGCAGCTTCGCGTTGTGCCCCTTGTCCATCTGCTTCAGGGCGGCCGCGTCCGGCGTCTCGATGCCGACGAAGATCGTGATGAAGTTCGCCTCCCGCATCATCGACAGGATGTCCGCCTGCTGGGCGATGTTGAGCGTCGCCTCGCAGGCGAACTGGAGCGGGTAGCCGTTCTTCTTCTGCCAGGCGACGAGATGCGGAAGCATGTCCCGGGTCGCCTTGCGGTTGCCGATGAAGTTGTCGTCGACGAAGTAGATGACGGCCGGCCGAACCGGCTGCTGCATGATGAGGTCGAGCTCGTCGAGGAGCTGCTCGGCGCTCTTGAGGCGCGGCTGGCGGCCGTAGAGCGCCGGGATGTCGCAGAACTCGCAGCGATAGGGACAGCCCGACGAGAATTGCAGCGACCCGATCAGGTAGCGCTTCAGCGGCACCTGGTCGTAGGCGGGCTGCGGGAACTCGCCCAGCGGCAGGCGTTCGACCGTGTCGAACCGCACCTGCGCCGGCGGCCGCGCCACGTCGGCATCGAGCTGCGCGATCAGGCGATCGGTCGCGTCCCCCATCTCGCCGACGTGGAGATAGTCGAACTCGCCGTACCATTCCGGCGCCCCGGACGCCGACGGCCCGCCGAGCACCGTGACCTTGCCGGCCGCCTGCGCGCGGCGCCGGATGTCGTTGATCTGGCTCACCTGCACGTGCATGCCCGACACGAACACGACGTCCGCCCAGGCGAAGTCGGCCGGGCTCGCCTTCGCGATGTTCTCGTCGACGAAGCGCACCGGCCACGTCTCGGGCAGGTAGGCCGCGATCAGGAGCAGGCCCTGAGGCGGCATGAACGCCTTCACGCCGCCCATGAGGGGGTAGGCGTGGGCGAAGGTTCCGAAGGACGGCGTGTAGTGCGGGAACACGCACAGGACCTTGCGGCGGGACGTCACCGGCACGGGGCTTCGCAAATCGTCACCTCTGTCACGGACGGCCGGTCGCGATGACCGTCCGTTGCACCGAATCGAGTCCCGGGCCGCCCGTCAATGCGGCGGAGGCGTCCGCGGTTCATCCGGTGTCGTTGCGGACCGGACCGCACGGGGCGGACCGAGGAAGGCAGGCACCACCACGAAGGCCGCGATCAGCGTGAACACGAGCGAGATCGTGAGCAGCTTGCCCATCGAGGCCGTGCCCGGATGGTGCGAGAGCCACAGCGATCCGAACGCGATTCCGGTCGTGATGGACGAGAAGAAGATCGCCCGCGTCAGGCTGGACGCGAGCATGTCCGCCATGCCGTTCCGCCAGGCGATCATGTAGTAGATGTGGAAGGCGACGCCGACCGCCAGCATCAGGGGCAGCGCGATGATGTTGGCGAGGTTGAGCGGCATGCCGACGAGGTAGGACACCTCGAGCGTGACCAGCGTCGCGATGACCAGGGGGCCGAGCGTCAGCGCGACGTCCCGGGCGTTCCGGAGCGCGATCGCCAGGATCACGAACACGCCGAGCAGCGCCAGGAGGCCGGCCGTCACGAAGGCGCGCACGATGATGCCGCGCGATTCCACGACGTCGACCGGACCGCCCGACATCGTCGGCGCGACCCGACCCACCGCCGCCACGAAGGCGTCGAGCACCGCGTTGTCGTTCGCGTCCCCCTTCGGGATCACCTCGATCCGCGCCCGGCCGTCCGGCGCGATCCAGTCGCGGCGGATGTCCTCCGGCAGCGAGGCGACCGTGACCGGCTCCGCCGAGAGCAGGGCCCGGATCTGGGACAGGAGCCCCGGCAGGTCGCCCGTGAGCGCCGCCTGGGCGGCCCCGCGCCTCTCCTCCGCCGCGTCGGCCAGCCGCGTCAAAGTCCCGGCGAGCCGCCGCATGGGCGCGGCCGCGGCCGCGGGGGCCCGGCCGGC
>JAEUAC010000009.1 GCA_019695455.1 Methylorubrum extorquens
GATCGCGATCAGCGGTGACGCCGCCAAGGCGCTCCGAGCCATCGTTGATTCGGTGATCGTGTCGCCGCCGGTCGAAGGTGAGATGACCATCGAGGTCACCGGCCGGTTGTCGAGCCTGCTTGGGCCCGACGCCTTCCCCGCCGCGAGAGTTCGGGGGGGTCCAATGGTAGCGGGAGAGGGACTTGAACCCCCGACCCCAGGATTATGATTCCCGTGCTCTAACCAGCTGAGCTACCCCGCCACGGACGCGCGGACATAGGGAATGCGCCCGCGCGCGTCAAGAATGATGGGTCGCGGGCGGTCAGGGCTTCTCCGGCTGCACGCCGGCCGCCTTGATGATGGCGGCCCACCGGGTGATCTCCTCGCGCTGGAACGCCGCGAAGGCGTCGGGCCCGCGAGGGTTCAGGTTCATGCCCTGGACGGCGATCGCGTCGCGGACGGACGGCCGCGCGAGCGCCGCCGCGACGAGGCTCGCGTAGCGGTCCCGGATCGCGGGCGGCAGGCCGGCGGGACCGAAGAGACCCGTCCAGGCGTCGGCTTCGACGCCCGCGACGCCGGCCGCCGCGAGCGTCGGCAGCCTCGGCGCCTGCGGGCAGCCTGTCGCGGACGCGACGGCGAGCGCCTTGAGCTGGCCGCCGTCGACCTGCCCGATCACGGTCGGCGTCGTCGCGAAGCTGAGATCGACCCGCCCGCCGACGAGGTCCTGCAGGAGCGGCGCCGCGCCCCGATAGGCGACGTGGACGAGCGCGACGCCCGTTCTCGCCTTGAACAGCTCCATGGCGAGGTGGGAGGCGGAGCCGAGGCCGGTCGACGCGCAGGTCAGCTCGCGCCCCGCCGAGCGGGCGAGGGCGAGGAGCCCCGCGACGTCCGCCACGCCGAGATCCGCGCGCGTCACGAGGAGATGCTGCAGGTCCGCGATGCCGGCGAGCGGCGTGAAGTCGCGGACGGGATCGTAGCCGCCGCCGTCCGGCAGCAGCGACAGGTTCGTCGCGTGGGTCTGGTTCGTGGTCAGGAGCAGCGTGTGGCCGTCGGGCTCGGCGCGCCCGACGCGCCGGGCGCCGATGGAGCCGGAGGCGCCCGCCTGGTTCTCGACGATGACGGTCTGTCCGAGCTCGGGCCCGATCTCGCGCGCCACGATGCGGGCGAGGACGTCGACGTTGCCGCCGGCCGGATAGGGCACGACCATGACCACGTTGCGGGTCGGCGCCCAGCCCGCCTGCGCGTGCGCCGCCCGCGGCACCATGGCGGCGGCCCCGAGGGCCAGGAGGTGGCGACGTGTCGGCATGGGCGGTCCTCTCCCGGCCGCCGGTGCCGCTTGGGCGGCTTCCTGGCGGACCGGCCGGGCTTTAAGGGAGGCACGGCCGGCGGTCCAGGCGAGCCTCGCCGCGAGACCGGGCGTGCCCGGCCGAACGACCGGACAGGAGACCCGCATGGCCCCCGCCCGCATCCTCGCGCTCGTCCCGGCGCTCCTCTGCGCCTTCGCCGCCCCCGCGGCGCTGGCGCAGGGCGCCCCGCCCGGCATGCCCGGCACGGCCGCCATCCTGTCGGACCGGGCGCGGTTCCTGCCCGCTCTGGCCGGACAGGGCATGGTCGCCTCGCAGGAGGCGAAGGCGACGCGCGTCGGCGTCGACGTGCTCAGGCGCGGCGGCAACGCCGTGTACGCGGCCGTCGCGGTCGGCTTCGCGCTCGCCGTGACGCTGCCGCGGGCCGGCAACCTCGGCGGGGGCGGCTTCATGCTGGTCCATCTGCGCGAGCGCGGCGAGACGGTCGCGATCGACTACCGCGAGACCGCGCCGGCGGCCGCGACCCGCGACATGTTCCTCGACGGCAAGGGCGAACCCGATCCGGCCCGGTCGCGCGACACGGGCCTGTCCGTCGGCACGCCCGGCACGGTCGCGGGTCTCGCGCTGGCGCTCGAGCGCTACGGCTCGGGCAGGTTCCGCCTGGCCGATCTCGTGGCGCCGGCCGAGGCGCTCGCCCGGGAGGGGATCCCGGTCGAGGACGACCTCGCCGATTCGCTCGCCGCCTCCGGCCGGCTCGCGCGCCATGCGCCGAGCCGCGCCGTGTTCTTCGCCGGCGACAAGGCCATCGGGCGGGGCGGCCGCCTCGTCCAGGCGGATCTCGCGGCCACGCTCGCGGCGATCCGCGACGGCGGGCCGGAGGGCTTCTACCGGGGCGACACGGCCCGCCGGCTCGCGGCCGCCGTGCGGGCGGCCGGCGGCGTCATGACGGAGGAGGACCTCGCCGCCTACCGGCCCGTGGTGCGGACCCCCGTGCGCGGCACCTACCGGGGCTACGACGTCGTCTCCATGCCGCCGCCCTCGTCCGGCGGCGTGCACCTCATCCAGATGCTGAACATCCTCGAGGGCTTCGATCTCGCCGCCGCGGGGGCGGGCAGCGCGGACGCCATCCACCTGATGGCGGAGGCCATGAAGCCGGCCTACGCGGACCGCGCCGCCTGGCTCGGCGACCCGGACCGCGTGACGGTGCCGGTGGCCGGGCTCGTGTCGAAGGCCTACGCGGTGCGCCTGCGGGACGGGATCGACCGGATGCAGGCTCGCCCGGCGGAGGCCGTGAAGGCGGGCGACCCGACGCCCTTCGAATCCGACCAGACGACGCACTACTCCGTCATCGACCGGGACGGGAACGCGGTCGCGAACACCTACACGCTGAACTTCTCCTACGGCCTGGGCCTGGTCGCCGCCGGAACGGGCGTGCTGCTGAACAACGAGATGGACGACTTCGCGGCCAAGGCCGGCGCGCTGAACGCCTACGGCCTCGTCGGCGGGGACGCGAACGCGGTCGCGCCCGGCGCCCGGCCGCTCTCCTCCATGACGCCGACCTTCCTCATGCAGGACGGGCGGGTCGTGCTCGCGACCGGAAGCCCCGGCGGCTCGCGCATCATCACGACCGTGCTGCAGGTCGTCGTGGGCCTGGTCGATTTCGGCCTCAACCTCGCCGAGGCGGTCGCGGCGCCGCGCGTCCACCACCAGTGGCGGCCGGACGCGCTCCTCGTCGAGACCGGGCTCTCGCCCGACACGCTGCGCATCCTGCGGGAGCGCGGCCATCGCGTGGTCGTCGGCTCGACCTCGGGATCGGCGAACAGCGTGACCTTCGGCCCGGACGGCTACACGGGCGCGGCCGATCCCCGGCAGCGCGGGACGCTCGCGGAGGGCTACTGACCGGTCGGGGGCGGCGGCACCGGGCGCGGCAGGACGGGGGCCGGCTCGCGCCAGCGGCGATGCATCCAGAGCCACTGCTCCGGCGTCTCCCGCACCCAGCCCTCGACGACCGCCTGCATGGCGGCCGTCGCGCCCGCGACGTCGATCAGCCCGGCGGCATCGCGCGGCAGGTCGAGCGGCGGCGTCAGCGTCACGCGGAAGCGGTGGCCCGGCAGGCGGGTGACCCGCACGCCGTGCACGGGACAATCGTGGTGCCGGGCGAGCTTGGCGAGGAGCGGGTTGGCGAGCGCGGGCCGGCCTAGGAACCGGACCGGGATGCCGCGGGTGAAGTGCTGGTCGACGAGCTGGGCGAGGTGGCCGCCCCGTTCGAGCACGGCCGCGATCGCGAAGGCGGCGCCGCCCCCCGCCGAGGCCGTGAGCCCGCCCATGGTGCCCGATCGGACCGCATGGACGAGGCGGGCGGCCGCGGGAACGTTCGGCGGCCGGAAGATCGCCGTGGCGTCGAGCCCGAACCGGGGCGCGCAGACGGCGGGCAACTCCCATTTGCCCAGATGGGCCGAAAACACGATGCCGGGCCGACCGTCGTCGCG
>JAEUAC010000097.1 GCA_019695455.1 Methylorubrum extorquens
TCCCGCCCGGCCTCGGCGGTCCCGGCGGCATGCCGCGCCTGCCCGGCCTCGGCGGACCGAAGGGGCCCGGCGGCCTGCCGCCCGGCTTCCCGTTCGGGAGCAAGAAGAAGTGACGGGGCGCCCCGCGCGCCCGGCCTGACGACCCACCAACCCGACAGAACCAGGAGAAACCGATGTCCCTCAAGATCCGTCTCACCCGCGGCGGCGCCAAGAAGCGCCCCTACTACCGCATCGTCATCGCCGACGCCCGCGCCCCGCGCGACGGCCGCTTCATCGAGAAGGTCGGCGCCTACGATCCGATGAAGCCCAAGGACGACCCGTCCCGCATCACGCTCGAGACGGACAAGATCCGCGACTGGCTGACCAAGGGCGCCCAGCCGACCGATCGCGTGCTCCGCTTCCTCGACGCCGCCGGCCTCATGACCCGCGAGCCCCGCAACAACCCGAAGAAGGGCGAGCCCGGCAAGAAGGCCCAGGAGCTCGCGACCGCGCGCGACCTGAAGGCCAAGGCCGCCGCCGCCATGTCGGCCGCCGGCGAGGCCGAGCCGGCCGCGTAAGGGCGGACCCGCGTCGCCGGATCGCGTCGTGCCGAAGGATCACGGACGGCCGCCCGGCGGCCGGACCGGCTCCGGCCCTCGAGCCCGTCGTCCTGCCGAGGGGCAGCCGACGGCCGGGGCTCCTCGGCAGGACGAGGTCGGAGGTGGCGGGCGCATGGCGCGAGGCGCACCGGCGATCCGTCCCGCCCTGCCGGACGGCCTCGTGCTGCTCGGCGAATTCGGGCGGGCGCACGGCCTGAAGGGCGAGGTGCGGCTGAAGTCGCACACGGGCGACCCGCTCGCGATCGGGACCTACGGGCCGCTCACGGGCGCCGACGGCCGCACGGTCGTGCTCGGCCCGCTCCGCCGGGCCCCCGGCGAGGCGCCCGACATGCTGGTCGCCCGCGTGGACGGCGTCGCGGACCGCGACGGGGCCGAGGCCCTGAACCGGCTCGGGCTCTATTGTCCCCGCGAGCGGCTGGGCGAGGCCGCCGCCGACGAGGACGAGTACTTCCTGGCCGATCTCATCGGCCTGGACGCCGCGGCCGAGGACGGGACGCCCATCGGCCCGATCGTGGCCGTGCCGAATTTCGGCGGAGGCGACCTCCTGGAGATCGCGCCGCCCGAGGGGCCGACCCTGCTGGTCCCGTTCACGAAGGCCTTCGTGCCCGCCATCGACCTGCCCGGCCGCCGCGTGACCGTGGCGGCCGACGCCCTGGTGGCGGAGGCGGAAGGCGAGGCGGAGGGCGAGGCGGACGGGCCCGACGCGGAGCCGGCATGATCGACCGGCTGGACCACCTCGTCCTCACGGTCGCGTCGATCCCGGCGGCGGTCGCCTTCTACGAGGGCGTCCTCGGAGTCCGGGCCGAGACGCGGGACGGCCGCACGGCCCTCCATGTCGGCGACCAGAAGATCAACCTGCACGAGGTCGGGCACGAGTTCAGCCCGCGCGCCCGGGCCGCCCTGCCGGGGACCGCCGACCTCTGCTTCACGACCGGGACGCCGATCGGCGCCGTGATGGCGAGGCTGGCCGCCGCCGGCATCGCGGTCGAGGAGGGGCCCGTCGCCCGCACGGGGGCGCGCGCGCCGCTCACCTCCGTCTATTGCCGCGATCCGGACGGGAACCTGGTCGAGATCGCCAACGAGACCGGCTGACCGCGTGACCTGGCAGGCCGCGCTCGTCACCCTGTTCCCGGGCATGTTCCCGGGGCCGCTCGGCTTCTCGCTGGCCGGCGACGCGCTCGCGCGCGGGACGTGGTCGCTCGCGACGACCGACCTGCGCGAACACGGCATCGGGCGGCATCGCAAGGTCGACGGCGCGCCCGCCGGCGGCGGGGCCGGGCTCGTCATGCGGCCGGACGTGGTCGCGTCCGCGCTCGCCGCCGCCGCGCCCCCGGACGATCCGCGCCCTCGCCTCCTCATGTCGCCCCGCGGCGCGCCCCTCACCCAGGCGCGGGTGCGCGATCTCGCGGCCGGGCCGGGGATCGTGATCCTGTGCGGCCGGTTCGAGGGCGTCGACGAGCGCGCCGTCGCGGGCTGCGGGCTCGAGGAGGTCTCGGTCGGCGACTACGTGCTGTCCGGCGGCGAGATCGCCGCGCTGGCGCTGCTCGACGCCTGCATCCGGCTCCTGCCGGGCGTCATGGGGGCGGAGGCGTCGGGCGTGGAGGAGAGCTTCGAGGGCGGCCTCCTGGAATACCCGCACTACACCCAGCCCCGGCTCTGGGAGGGCCGCGACACGCCGGACGTGCTGCTGTCGGGCAACCACGCGGCCGTGGCCCGCTGGCGCCGCGAGCAGGCTCTGCGGCTCACGCGCGAGCGGCGGCCCGACCTGCCGGGCGCGGCGCCGCCGGAGCCCGGGCCGGGGAAGCCCCGCGCCCGGCGCAGGGCTTGCGAGGGCGATCGCGATTGACGGCCCGGCCGGCCGCCTTTTCACTGGCCGCGCGAAGCCGGCCGTATCCAGGACGAGACCCATGCCCATCATCAACCGCGTCGCCGACATGGCCGACGAGATCGCCGGCTGGCGGCGCGACATGCACGAGCACCCGGAGCTCCTCTACGAGGTGCATCGCACGGCCGCCCTCGTCGCCGCGAAGCTGCGGGACTTCGGCTGCGACGAGGTCGTCGAGGGGATCGGCCGGACCGGCGTCGTGGGCGTCATCAAGGGCCGGCGCGGCACGGGCGGCAAGGTGGTCGGCCTGCGGGCCGACATGGACGCGCTGCCCATCGAGGAGGCGACGGACGTCCCCTACAAGTCCAAGACCCCCGGCCTCATGCATGCCTGCGGGCACGACGGCCACACGGCCATGCTGCTCGGCGCCGCCAAGTACCTGGCCGAGACGCGCAACTTCGACGGCACGGCCGTCATGATCTTCCAGCCCGCGGAGGAAGGCGGCGGCGGCGGCGACGCCATGATCAAGGACGGCCTCATGACCCGCTTCGGCATCCAGGAGGTCTACGGGATGCACAACTGGCCGGGGAAGCCCGTCGGCGCCTTCTCGGTCCGCAAGGGCCCGACCATGGCGGCGGCCGACCGGTTCACCATCACGGTCGAGGGCAAGGGCGGGCACGCGGCGCACCCCCATCACTGCATCGACACGCTGCTCGTCGGCGCGCAGATCGTGGTCGCCCTGCAATCCATCGCGGCCCGCAACGTGGACCCGCTGGAATCGATCGTCATCTCGACCTGCACCTTCAAGGCCGGGGAAACGTTCAACGTCATTCCCCAGACGGCGACGCTGCTGGGCACCGTCCGGACGCTGAAGCCCGACGTGCAGGACCTCGCCGAGCGCCGCATCGGCGAGATCGCGACCGGGATCGCCGCCTCCTTCGGGGCGACGGCCCATGTCGAGTACAATCGCGGCTACCCGGCCACCGTGAACCACGACGAGCAGACCGACTTCGTGGCCGGGATCGCGGCCGCCGTCTCGTCGGTGGAGACCGACATCCCGCCCCAGATGGGCGCCGAGGACTTCTCCTACATGCTGAACGAGCGGCCGGGCGCCTACCTCTTCCTCGGCAACGGCGAGTCCGCCCTCTGCCACCATCCCGCCTACGACTTCGACGACGCGGCCGCGCCCTACGGCGTGTCCCTGTGGGCGAAGATCATCGAGGAGCGCATGCCGGCGGCGGCCTGAGGCTCGCCGCCCGTCGCGGGAGGGCGGCCCTCCCGGGCTTCCTCGGACCCCCGACGTCAGGGGTGGATGACCATCGCCGTGAACGGATACACGTAGGCCTGGAGCGTCACGAACAGGCCGACGAGGCAGGCCAGCGCGATCGAGTGCCAGAAGACGAAGCGCAGGATCGTGCCCTCGTGGCCGAACCAGCCCGTCGCCGTGGAGGCGACGACGATGGATTGCGCGTCGATCATCTTGCCCATGACGCCGCCCGACGAGTTCGCGGCGCCCATGAGGATCGGCGACAGGCCGAGCTGCTCAGACGTGATCTTCTGCAGCCCGCCGAAGAGCACGTTCGAGGCCGTGTCCGAACCCGTGAGCGCGACGCCGAGCCAGCCCAGCAGCGTGCCGAAGAACGGGTAGAACACGCCGGTCGCCGCGAAGGCGAGGCCGAGCGTCGCGTCGACGCCCGAGTAGCGCGTCAGCGTGCCGATCGCGAGCATGGCCGCGATGGTGACGAGCGAGAAGCGCAGCACCCAGATCGTCTCGAGGAAGGCCGTGACGAGCCGCAGCGGCGAGAACCCCATGAGGAGGCCCGACAGGATGGCCGTGAAGAGGACGCCCGTGCCCGTGTAGGACATGTACGTGAAGGCGAAGACGGCGCCCTCCCTCACGGGCGCCGCCACCACGGGCGCCACCTTCTCGACCATGTTGTGCAGGCCCGGGACCGGGTAGTTCCAGGTGAAGAGCGGGTTGACGATCCCCTTGAACCAGTTGGTCCCCCAGAAGGCGAGGATCACGCACAGGATCACCCAGGGCAGGTACACGATCAGGCTGCCCTGCTCGCCGAGCGTCGCCGTGCCGGCCATGGGGCGCGCGCCGCCGGGCGTCGCCGGCGGGAGCGTGCCGACGGAATCGTCGCGCGTGCGCAGGGCCGTCGAGGTCCAGACCTTCGCCGGTCGCCAGATGCGTAGGAAGCCGATCAGGCATCCCATGGAGACGAGCGACGCGCCGATATCGACGATCCAGGGATTGATGAAGTTCGAGATGAGGTACTGGGGCACCGCGAACGAGACGCCCGTGACGAGGATGGCGGGCCAGATCTCCTTCATGCCGCGCCAGCCCGCGAAGGCCCAGATCAGCCAGAACGGGACGATGAGGGAGAAGAAGGGCAATTGCCGGCCGACCATGGCGCCGAGGAGGAACGGATCCAGCTGCGTGACGGAGGCGAGCCCCGCGATCGGGGCGCCGAGGGCGCCGTAGGCGACGGGCGCCGTGTTCGCGATGAGCGACAGGCCGGACGCGGCCAGCGGCGAGAAGCCGAGCCCGATCAGGATCGCGCCCGTGACGGCGACCGGCGTGCCGAACCCGCCCGCCCCCTCGAAGAAGGCCCCGAACGCGAAGGCGATGAGCAGGAGCTGGATGCGCCGGTCCGGCGAGATGCCGCCGATCGACTGCTCCAGCACCTTGAACCATCCCTTCTCGACCGTGAGCCGGTAGAGGAAGATGACGTTCAGGATGATCCAGCCGATCGGGAACATGCCGGTCGCGACGCCGTAGGCGGCGGCCCGGATGGCGAGCCCGGCCGGCATCGTGAAGAGCACGACCGAGACGAGGATCGCCACGACGAGCGCGATCACGGCCGCGATATGGGCCTTGATTCGGCCGGTCGCGATGAGGGCCAGCAACGTGACGACCGGAATGGCGGCCGCGAGCGTCGAGAGGACCGACGAGCCGAACGGGTCGTAGACCTGTTTCCACGTGTCCATTGCAGTCCTCCGTCAGTCTTGGCCAGAGAGGCGCCGATCGGGAGCCGGCAAGTCAAGCCGCACCCTCGGCGGCGCTCGTTGCCTACGACTAAAGACAGGCGCAAAAGCCGTCGCCGTCGGGCCTCTCGCCGCCCGGCGCAGGAGCCCGCGCCATGAGCACCATCGCATCATCCGGCGGAGCCGCGTCGCCCGACGCGCTCGACGATGCCGGGCGCATCAGGGCGATCGTCGGCAGCGCCTCCGGCAACCTCGTCGAGTGGTTCGACTTCTACGCCTACGCGTTCACGGCCCTCTATTTCTCGTCCTCGTTCTTCCGGGCCTTCTCGGGATCGAACCAGACGACGCAGCTCCTCTACGCGGCCGCCGTGTTCGCCATCGGCTTCCTCATGCGGCCGATCGGCGGATGGCTCTTCGGCTGGATCGCGGACCGCTACGGCCGCAAGCGCTCCATGATGATCTCGGTCCTCATGATGTGCGCGGGCTCGCTCGCCATCGGCTGCCTGCCGACGACGGACACGATCGGCGTCGCGGCGCCCCTGCTCCTGCTCCTGTTCCGCATGGTGCAGGGCCTATCGGTCGGCGGGGAATACGGCACGTCCGCCACCTACATGAGCGAGATCGCGCTGGCCGGGCGGCGCGGCTTCTTCGGCTCGTTCCAGTACGTGACGCTGATCGGCGGGCAGCTCCTCGCCTCCCTGGTCATCGTGCTGCTCGAACTCTGGCTGACGCAGGACCAGATGCGCGCCTTCGGCTGGCGCATCCCGTTCTTCGTCGGCGCGGCCGCGGCCGTCGTCGCCTTCTACCTGCGCCGGGCGCTGACGGAGACGGCGACCGCCGAGACCCGCTCGCGCAAGGAGGCCGGCTCGCTCCGCGCCATCCTGCGCGACCATCCGCGCGCGTTCCTGACCGTCATCGGGTACACGGCCGGCGGGTCGCTGATCTTCTACACGTTCACGACCTACATGCAGAAATACCTGGTCAACACGGCCGCGATGCCGAAGGAGACGGCCAATCTCGTGATGACGGCCGTGCTCTTCACCTACATGTGCCTGCAGCCGCCCTTCGGCGCCCTGTCGGACCGCATCGGCCGCAAGCCCTCCATGCTGCTCTTCGGCGGGCTCGCGACGCTCTGCACGGTGCCGCTGCTGCACGCGATCGGCGGCGTGAAGAGCCCGTTCGTCGCCTATCTGCTGATCGTCGCCGCGCTCGCGATCGTGTCGTTCTACACGTCCATCTCGGGCCTCGTGAAGGCCGAGATGTTCCCGGCCGAGGTGCGCGCGCTCGGCGTCGGCCTCTCCTACGCGATCGCGAACGCGGCCTTCGGCGGCACGGCCGAGGCCGCGGCCCTCGCCTTCAAGGACCTGGGCCGCGAGGACTGGTTCTTCTGGTACGTCACCGGCATGTGCGCGATCTCGTTCCTCACGGCGCTGACGCTCCTCCAGAAGCGGCCGACCTACCTGCAGGGCGCCCGGACCGACTAGGCGCCCGGCCTTCGTCCTTTCGCCGGGTTGCGGAGGCGGACGGGCTTGCGCATGGCTCGCCCGGACACCCGGAGACGCCCATGGCCGAGCACCACGATCCCCGCGAGACGCGCCCGCAGGCCGAGCGCGAGGCCGACCTCTTCGGGCGCCTCCCCGGGCTCCTGACGGCGGCGCTCGCCGCCCCGGCCTATGCGGAGCGGCTGGGCGGGATCGACCCGGCGACCGTGACGGACCGGGCGGCGCTCGCGCGCCTGCCCGTGCTCCGGAAATCGGACCTGCCGGGCCTGCACGCCGCCGCCCCGCCCTTCGGGGGCTTCGTGCCCGGCCCCGTCTCGGGCTTCGCCCGGCTGTTCACGTCGCCCGGGCCGATCTTCGAGGCCGAGGGCGCGGGCCCGGATCCCTGGCACACGACGCGCGCCCTCGTCGCGGCCGGCTTCCGGCCGGGCGACGTCGTCCTGAACACGTTCAGCTACCACCTCGTGCCGGCGGGCTTCATCATGGACGGCGCGGCGCGGGCGCTCGGCTGTCCCGTCATCCCGGCCGGGCCCGGCAACACGGAGGCGCAGCTCGAGCTCATCGGCGCTTACCGGCCCGCCGCCTACATCGGCACGCCCGACTTCCTGAACATCCTGCTCGACGCCCTGGCCAAGGCCGGCGCCGCGAACCCGATCCGGCGGGCGCTCGTCTCCGGCGCGGCCTTCCCGCCCTCCCTCCAGGCGACCATCCGCCAGAAGGGCGTCGAGGCCTTCCAGGCCTATGCGACGGCCGATCTCGGCGTGATCGCCTACGAGACGGAGGCGCGGGACGGCCTCGTGCTGAACGAGGACCTGATCGTCGAGATCGTCCGGCCCGGCACGGGCGATCCGGTGCCGGAGGGCGAGGTCGGCGAGATCGTCGTGACGTCGCTCGATCCGGCGCACCCCTTCGTCCGCCTCGCGCTGGGCGACCTCACGGCCGCCCTGCCGGGCCCGAGCGCCTGCGGCCGCACCAACACCCGCATCCGCGGCTGGCTGGGCCGGGCCGACCAGACCGCCAAGGTCAAGGGCATGTTCGTGCGGCCCGAGCAGATCGCGGCCGTCGCGGCCCGCCACCCGGAAGCGGGGCGGCTCCGGCTCGTCGTGACCCGGTCCGGCGAGCAGGACCGCATGGTGCTGCGGGCGGAGGCGTCCGATCCCGGCCTCGCCGCCGCGCTCGGCGCGACGCTCCAGGCGGTGACGAAGCTCCGCGGCGACGTCGAGCTCGTGCCGCCGGGCTCGCTCCCGAACGACGGCAAGGTCATCGCGGACGAGCGCCCCGTCGGCTGATCGCGCCCGATCCCGGCGGGGCCGCAAGGTCGCTCTTGCGCCCCCGCGCCTTGCCGGCCAGGCCGGCCCGGCGCCATCTCGGCGGGACGACACCGCCGAGACGACCGCCGAGACCCGCCATGGCCACGCTCGCCCCCATCGCCGACCAGCCCGCCCCGATCGATCCCGGAACCCGCATCGGGCACGTGCACCTCAAGGTGGCCGATCTCGACCGCGCGCTCGGCTTCTATTGCGGCGTGCTGGGCTTCACCCTGATCCAGCGCTACGGCGCGCAGGCGGCCTTCGTGTCGGCCGGCGGCTACCACCACCATCTCGGGCTCAACACCTGGGACAGCCTCGGCGGCGCCCCGCCCCCGCCCGGCACGACGGGCCTGTTCCACACGGCGATCCTGTACCCGACACGCGCCGCGCTCGGGAACGCGCTGCGGCGCGTCGCCTCCGCCGGCATCGCGCTCGACGGCGCCTCAGACCACGGCGTGAGCGAGGCGCTCTACCTCCGCGATCCCGACCAGAACGGCGTCGAGCTCTACTGGGACCGCCCCCGCGAGGCGTGGCCGCTGAACCCGGACGGCACGCTCGCCATGTACACGCGCCGCCTCGACCTCGACGCGCTGCTCCGCGAGGCGGCCTGACGGCTCAGGCCCGCGGCGCGAAACAGGCCTTCGCGAGCGCCAGGAAGGCCCGGGAGCGGTGGGACAGCGGCTCCGGTGCGGCCGCGGACCAGTCGATCCCGTGCTTCTCCTCCGAGGACATCTCGCCGAAGGTCCGCGCATGCCCGTCCGGGCGGAACATCGGGTCGTAGCCGAAGCCCGCCCCGCCGCGGGGCGGGAAGACCAGCGTGCCGTGGATCCGGCCTTCGTACAGCTCCTCGTGCCCGTCGGGCCAGGCGAGCACGAGCGCCGAGACGAAATGCGCGCGGTCGTCCGTCGCCCCGCGGCTCGCGAGCTCCGCCTCAACGCGGGCCATGGCGGCGCCGAAATCCTTGGCCGGCCCGCCCCAGCGGGCGGAGAACAGGCCCGGCGCGCCGTCGAGCGCGGCGACGCAGACCCCCGAATCGTCGGCCAGCGCCGGCAGGCCGGAGGCGGATGCCGCGGCCCGCGCCTTGATGGCGGCGTTCTCGGCGAAGGTCGTGCCCGTCTCCTCCGGCTCCGGCAGGCCGAGCTCGCCCGCGGAGACGGCCTCGATGCCGAACGGCGCCAGCAGCTCGCGCATCTCCACGAGCTTGCCGCCGTTATGGGTGGCGATGACGATGCGGCCGGTCAGGCGGCGGGGCATGAGAGGTCCGGGGTTGGCAAGCGGCGCGAATCTAGACACCAATAGGCCCGAATTGCCGTGCAGGCTTCAGGTGGGAGCGCATCGCGCGCGGGGGACATGAGCTTCATGGCGTCAGTCGCCATCGATTCGACCGAGATCAGGCCGTCGCCGGCGGCCGACCCGGAGCCCGTGCGGCGGAACCGGACGCTGCTCGTGCTCGGCACGGCCGGAACCGTCGCCGTCCTGGCGGGAGGCGTCTGGGTCGCCCACCGCTACGTGCCGGCCTTCCCGCAGCTCGGCGGGCTCTCGTCCATCGTCGAGCCGCCGCGGCCCGCCCGCACCGACATCCGGATCGGCGCCTTCCCGCCCATGCCCGACATCGTGAACGGCGTGCCGGCTCTCGTGGAGCCGCGGCCCGTCCGGGTCGTCGGCACCGCTCCGACCCCGGCGGTCCCGTCCGCCGCGCCGACGCCCGTCCAGAGCGGCGCGACACCCGTCTCCGGCGCGACCACGTCGCGCCCGGCCGCCGTCGCGGCGAGCCGGGGCGCGTCGCTCCTGTCGCCCACCCTGTCGGCACCGGCCGCCATGGCGGCCGTCGAGCCCGCCCGTCGCATCGACG
>JAEUAC010000448.1 GCA_019695455.1 Methylorubrum extorquens
CGCGGCCCGGGCCGGGCCGGATCGCTCAATGCGGGAAGCCGGCCGCCGGTCCGACGAGGCCCGCCGCGATGCGCTCGATCCGATCGGCAGTGCGGTGCAGCGCGTCCACGACCTCCCGGTCCTGCGCCCCGCTCCGATCCGTCGCGTCCTGCGCCTCCCGGCGCAGGGCGCCGATCTCGGATTCCAGCGCGGCCACCCGCCGGCGCGCCTCCGACAGGTCGTCGGCGAGGGTGAGCGCCGCCATGACGTGCAGGCGCAGGTCGCCGATCTCGCCGAAGGCGCCGCGCATCTCCTCGATCTTGCGGTCGAAGGCGGTCGCGAGCGCCTGGAGGCGCGCCTCCTCGCCCTCGCCGCACGCCATGCGGTAGCCGTGGCCCGCGATGGTGACCTGCACGGACGCCATCAGACGGCCCCGTCGCGGGCGGCGGGCTCGTGCCCGGCGAGCAGCGACTCGATCACGCCGATCGCCGTGCCGACGCGGCGGCCGATATGGTCCGCCGCGGTCTCGACCCGGTTCAGGCGCGAGCTCGTGCTCTCCAGCTCGAGCGCCAGGCGGGCGCGGTCGTCCTGCATGAGCTGAAGCTCCGTCTCGAGATCGCCCCGCCGCGCCTCGCCGAGGCGCCGCTCCAGGGCCGTCTCGAGCTGGCCCAAAGCCGCGACCAGCCGCTCCACGGCCGCGCCGACCTCGCTCGTCATGCCCCACTCCTGAATCGGGAGGACGGTAGAGAACGGACTCCCGGGCCGCAACGGACACGGCGGCCCCGTCCCAAGGGGACATCGCACCGTCCCGCACCGCTCGCGCCCGCATGGCCGTGCCGCCCCCCGCGGCCTGGACTCGGCAGGCCCGCATGGTAAGAGGCCGGCCTCCCCACATCCTGTCCGGCGTCCCGCCGCGCACCGTCACCTGGATCCGACCCGTGACCGACGCCGTTCCCCACGCCGCGCTCGCGGGCGCCGTCCGCGCCCTCGCCATGGATGGCGTGGAGGCCGCCAAGTCCGGCCATCCCGGCCTGCCCATGGGGGCGGCCGACATCGCCACCGTCCTCTACACGCGCGTCCTGAAGTTCGACGCGGCGGATCCGACCTGGCCCGACCGCGACCGGTTCGTGCTCTCGGCCGGCCACGGCTCCATGCTGCTCTACAGCCTGCTGCACCTCGTCGGCCAGGAGGGCATGACGGTCGACGAGCTGAAGCGCTTCCGCCAGCTCGATTCGAAGACGCCGGGCCATCCCGAGCATTTCATGACGCCGGGCGTCGAGACGACCACGGGGCCGCTGGGCCAGGGCATCGCGACCGCCGTCGGCATGGCGCTGGCCGAGCGGATGCTCGCGGCCGAGTTCGGCGAGGAGGTCTCCGACCACCGCACCTACGTGCTCGCCTCCGACGGCGACCTCATGGAGGGGATCAGCCAGGAGGCGATCGCCTTCGCCGGGCACCTGCGGCTGTCGCGGCTCGTGGTCCTGTTCGACGACAACGGCATCTCCATCGACGGTCCGCTCTCCCTGTCGGATTCGGTGGACCAGCCGAAGCGCTTCGAGGCCGCCGGCTGGCGGGCCGAGCGCATCGACGGCCACGATCCCGAGGCCATCGCGGCGGCGCTCGACCGCGCCCGGACCTCCGACCGCCCGACGCTGATCGCCTGCAAGACGGTCATCGGCTTCGGGGCGCCGAAGCGGGCCGGCACGTCCAAGGCGCATGGCGAGCCGCTGGGCGCCGAGGAGCTGGCCGGCGCCAAGGCGGCCATCGGCTGGACGCACGCGCCCTTCGAGGTGCCGGACGACATCCGGGCGGCCTGGCTCGCCGCGGGCCGCCGCGGCGCGGCGGACCATGCGGCCTGGACGCGGCGCGTCGAGGCGCTGGAACCGGCCCGGAAGGCCGAGTTCGCCCGCCGCATGCACCGCAAGGACCCGCCGGGCCTCGCCGCCGCGGTCGCGGACCTGAAGGCGACCCTCGTCGCGACCCCGCAGGCCGTCGCGACCCGCAAGGCGAGCGAGATCGCGCTCTCGGCCATCGCGCCCGTCATGCCGGAGCTGGTGCTGGGCTCGGCCGACCTCACGCCCTCCAACAACACGCGCGTCAACGATCCCGTGTCGATCGCGCCCGGCGCCTTCGGCGGCCGCTACATCCATTACGGCATCCGCGAGCACGGCATGGCGGCCGCCATGAACGGCCTCGCCATCCACGGCGGCTTCCGGCCGGCCGGCGCCACCTTCCTCGTCTTCTCCGACTACGCGCGGCCGGCCATGCGCATCGCGGCGCTCGGCGGCATCCCGGCCGTCTACGTGATGACGCACGATTCGATCGGCCTCGGCGAGGACGGTCCGACCCACCAGCCGGTGGAGCACCTGGCGGCGCTCCGCTGCATGCCGAACCTGCGGGTGTTCCGCCCGGCCGACGCGGTCGAGACGGCGGAATGCTGGCAGCTCGCCCTGGAGCGGACGGACGGGCCGAGCCTGCTGGCGCTGACGCGGCAGACCCTCGCCCAGGTCCGCCTCGCGGCGACCGACGGCAACCTCTGCCGCCACGGCGCCTACGAGCTCGCGGGATCGGACGGTCCCGCCAAGGCGACGCTGTTCGCCTCGGGCTCGGAGGTCGAGATCGCCATGGCGGCGCGCGACCAGCTCGCCAAGGCGGGCGTGTCCGTGCGCGTCGTCTCCGTGCCGTCGCTCGACCTGTTCCTCGCCCAGCCCGAGGAGGTGCGCCGCCGCGTGATCGGCGACGCGCCCGTGCGGGTCGCCGTCGAGGCGGCCGTGCGGTTCGGCTGGGACGCCGTCATCGGCGACACGGGCCATTTCGTCGGCATGACGGGGTTCGGCGCCAGCGCGCCCTACAAGGACCTGTACCGCCACTTCGGAATCACGCCGGAGGCGGTCGCGGAGCGGGTCCTGCGTACCCATAATCAGTAGCGGCTTCGGCCGGCCGCGGGCCGGCCCAGGGAGAGTGAGAGGGTCATGACGGTCAAGGTCGCCATTAACGGGTTCGGGCGCATCGGGCGCAACGTGCTGCGCGCCATCAAGGAGAGCGGGCGGACCGACATCGAGGTCGTCGCCATCAACGATCTCGGCCCGGTCGAGACGAACGCCCACCTGCTGCGCTTCGATTCGGTCCATGGCCGCTTCCCGGGCAAGGTCGAGGTCGAGGGCGAGTTCCTGGTCGTCGACGGGCAGAAGATCCGCGTCACCGCGATCCGCAACCCGGGCGAGCTGCCGCACGGCGAGATGGGCGTCGACGTCGCGCTCGAATGCACGGGCATCTTCACGTCGAAGGAGAAGGCGAAGGCGCATCTCGACGCCGGCGCGAAGCGCGTCCTCGTCTCGGCGCCCGCCGACAACGCCGACCTCACGGTCGTCTACGGCGTGAACCACGACAAGCTGACCAAGGAGCACCTCGTCGTCTCCAACGGCTCCTGCACGACGAACTGCCTCGCGCCGGTCGCCAAGGTGCTGAACGACCTCGTCGGCATCGAGCGCGGCTACATGACGACCGTGCACGCCTACACGGGCGACCAGCCGACGCTCGACACGCTGCACAAGGACCTCTACCGCGGCCGTGCGGCGGCGCTCGCCGCCATCCCGACCTCGACGGGCGCCGCCAAGGCGATCGGGCTCGTGCTGCCCGAGCTGAAGGGCAAGCTCGACGGCTCGGCCATCCGCATCCCGACGCCGAACGTCTCGCTCGTCGACCTGAAGATCGTGGCCAGCCGCCCGACCAGCGTCGAGGAGGTGAACGGCGCCGTGAAGCGGGCGGTGGAGAACGAGCTGAAGGGCGTCCTGAACTACACGGACGCGCCGAACGTCTCGATCGACTTCAACCACGACCCGCATTCGTCGACGTTCCACATGGACCAGACGAAGGTCATCGACGGCACCTTCGTGCGCGTGCTCTCCTGGTACGACAACGAATGGGGCTTCTCGAACCGCATGGCCGACACGGCCGTCGCGATGGCGAAGCTGATCTGAGGACAGAAGCGGACACGGGCGGGACAGGTCGGCGCGGACGCGCTATCCTGTTCCACCCGTCACGCGCGGCATCGCCGCAGGTCGAGCGCCATGTCCGCCTCCTTGTCTTCCTCTCCCGACAGCAGCCTGCGCGGGCCCGTGCCCGTCGCGGCCAATGCCGAGCGCCCGACGGAGCCCGAGATCGTCGTGCCGGCGACCGGGCCGTCCGCGTCCCCGGCCGGCCGGGCCGCGCCCGTCGGCGCCGAGCCGCTCGCCCGGATCGAGGACAAGGCCTCCCGCATCGAGGAGAAGCTCGCGCGCTCCGAGGCCTCGATGCAGCGCGTCGTGGACCGGTTCGAGCTCGCCTCCGCCCGCATGAACGAGGTCGCCCTCCAGGCCGACCTCACGGCGCTGCGCACCGAGGTCGCGGCCGTGTCGCGCCGGGTCCGCCGCTCCGCCGGGCCGGGCGCGCTCGCCGTGACCGCGATCGCGACCGCCGTCCTGTCCGCCGTGGCCGTGGTGCTGGCCATGCGCTACGCGCCCGCGCTCATCCAGCGATGAGCTTCCGCCGGCTCGCCCGCCGGACGATCCGGTGGCGGCCGGTCGAGGGGGACGGGCTCGAACACCTCACCATCGGCCCCGAGGAGGGCGAGATCGTCGCGCGCGGCGTGATCGTCGGGGCGCGGGGCGGCTCGGCATACGGCGTCGACTACACGATCGTCTGCGGGCCCGACTGGGCCGTCCGGGCGCTGGACCTCGGCACGTCGGACGGCATGGCGATCTCGCTGCGGAGCGACGGGCTCGGCCGCTGGACGCGTCACGACGGCAAGCCCCTGCCCGAATTCGACGGCTGCCTCGACGTCGACCTCGCCGGCTCGGCCTTCACCAACACGCTGCCCATCCGGCGCCTCTGGCCCGATCTCGGCCAGCGGGCGGCGCATCTGGCCATGCTCTACGTCCCGTTCACCACGTTCGTGCCCGTGCGGGACGCGCAGGTCTACACGGGGCTGGAGGGCGGTCGCCGCTTTCGCTACGAGGCCGAGGACCGCTCCTTCGCGGCCGACCTGCCCGTCGACGAGGACGGGCTCGTCCTCGACTACCCGACCCTGTTCGCCCGCGTGAGAGAGTTCTGATGGCCGCGTTCCGTACCCTCGACGACATCGCCGACCTCCGGGGGAAGCGCGTCCTCGTCCGGGTGGACCTGAACGTGCCGATGGATGCCGGCCGGATCACGGATCCGACGCGGATCGAGCGCATCCTGCCGACCATCCGCGAGCTCGCCGACAAGGGCGGCCGGGTGGTCCTGCTCGCGCATTTCGGGCGGCCGAAGGGCCGTTCGGACAAGGACAGCCTGAAGCCGATCGCGGCGGCGCTCGGCGAGCATCTCGGCCGACCCGGTCGCCTTCGCGGCCGATTGCGTTGGCCCCGACGCCGAGGCGGCCGTCCGCGCGATGGCCGACGGGGACGTCCTCCTCCTCGAGAACACGCGATTCCACGCCGAGGAGGAGGCGAACGAGCCCGGCTTCGCCCGCGCCATGGCGTCGCTCGGCGACCTCTACGTCAACGACGCCTTCTCGGCCGCCCACCGGGCGCACGCCTCGACGGAGGGCATCGCGCGCCTGCTGCCGGCCTATGCGGGCCGCACCATGCAGGCCGAGCTCGACGCGCTGTCGAAGGGCCTGGAGGCGCCCGAGCACCCGGTCGTCGCGATCGTCGGCGGCGCCAAGGTCTCGACCAAGATCGACCTGCTCGAGAACCTCGTCGCCCGCGTCGATTCCCTCGTCATCGGCGGCGGCATGGCGAACACCTTCCTGCACGCCATGGGCAAGCCGGTCGGCAGGTCGCTGTGCGAGAAGGATCTCGCGCCGACCGCGCTGAGGATCCTCGCCCGCGCGAGGGAGACGGGCTGCACCGTCCTCCTGCCGGTGGACGGCGTGGTCGCGTCCGAGTTCAAGGCCGGCGCCGCGAACGCCGTCCACGACGCGGACGCGACGCCCGAGGCCGGCATGATCCTGGACGCCGGCCCGCGCTCGGTCGCGGCCGTGAACGCCGCCATCGACGGCGCCAGGACGCTGGTCTGGAACGGCCCCCTCGGCGCCTTCGAGATCGCGCCCTTCGACGCGGCCACGGTCGCGGCCGCCCGCCACGCGGCGGAGCGGACCCGGGCCGGCGCCCTGGTCTCGGTGGCGGGCGGCGGCGACACGGTCTCGGCGCTGAACCATGCCGGGATCGCGGAGGACTTCACCTACGTGTCGACCGCCGGCGGCGCCTTCCTCGAATGGCTCGAAGGCAAGCCGCTGCCGGGCGTCGAGGCCCTGAAGGCGAAGGGCTGATGTTTCGGCTATGCTGGCCCATGGGAGGGTCGGGAGTGGAGCCGATGGCCGAGACCGTTCAAGACGCGACCCTGGAGATCCCGAACGGGATCCAGGCGAGCCTTGCCGGACTGCGGACCGGCACCCAGGCGAGCATCGCCGACTGCGCCGCGACATGAACGAGGGCTTCGAGACGCTGGCGACCAATGCCCGCAAGGGTCGTCGCAACATCAATGGCCCGATGGCGCCGCTGCAGGCGGCATCGGGCGACTTCCACGAGCGGATCAGGGACGTGGACGACCGCGTTGCCGTCCTGGAAGACCGCGCCAGCTAGAGGCGGGCGAAGCCCGTCGTTCTGCAGCCCACGATCCGCCCAACCCATTCCCGCCCGACCCGCAATCCGGAGACACGATCACACCATGGCCCGCATCACACTTCGACAGCTCCTCGACCATGCCGCCGAGCACAGCTACGGCGTGCCGGCCTTCAACATCAACAACATGGAGCAGGCGCTCGCCATCATGGAGGCCGCGAACGCGGTCGACGCGCCCGTGATCATCCAGGCCTCGCGCGGCGCGCGGTCCTACGCGAACGACATCATGCTCAAGCACATGATGGACGCCGTGACGGAGATCTATCCGCACATCCCGGTCTGCGTGCATCTCGACCACGGCAACGAGGCCGCGACCTGCATGACGGCCATCCAGGCGGGCTTCACGTCCGTCATGATGGACGGCTCGCTGAAGGCCGACGGCAAGACGCCGGGCGACTGGGACTACAACGTGCGCGTCACGAAGACGGTCACGGACATGGCCCATCTCGGCGGCATCTCGGTCGAGGGCGAACTCGGCGTGCTGGGCTCGCTCGAGAGCGGACAGGGCGAGGCGGAGGACGGCCACGGCGCCGAGGGCGTGCTCTCGCACGACCAGCTCCTGACCGATCCCGACGAGGCCGTGAAGTTCGTGGCCGAGACCAAGGTCGACGCGCTCGCCATCGCCATGGGCACGAGCCACGGCGCCTACAAGTTCACGCGCAAGCCCGACGGGGCCGTCCTCGCCATGCACGTCATCGAGGAGATCCACCGCAAGCTGCCGGAGACGCATCTCGTCATGCACGGCTCGTCGTCGGTGCCGCAGGAGCTGCAGGACATCATCAACCAGTTCGGCGGCCAGATGAAGCCGACCTGGGGCGTGCCGGTCGAGGAGATCCAGCGCGGCATCAAGCACGGCGTCCGCAAGATCAACATCGACACCGACAACCGCATGGCCATGACGGGCCAGATCCGGAAGGTGCTGCAGGAGAACCCGTCGGAATTCGATCCGCGCAAGTACCTGAAGCCCGCCATGACGGCCATGACGGCGCTCTGCCGGCAGCGCCTGCAGGAGTTCAACACGGCCGGCCAGGCCTCCAAGATCAAGCGCGTCGCGACGCCGGCCGAGATGGCCGCCCGCTACGCCAAGGGCGAGCTCGACCCGAAGATCGGCGGCGTCGCGAGCGCCGCGGCCGAGTAGGCCCGCCGATCCGGCTTTCGCCGCAATCGATCGTCATCGGACGGGGCCTTCACGGCCCCGTTTTCGTCTCCCCAACGACCCGCCGCGACCCGGTGCCCGCCATGACAGAGACTTCGCTCTTCCTGATCGGCCCCCTCCTCGGCGAGGACGCGGGCTCGTTCGCGCCCGCCCTCGAGGCGGCCTGCGCGGGCGGCGGCGTTGCGGCGCTCCTGCTGCGGCTCGCCGCGGCCGACGAGCGGACGCTGGTCAACCGCATCAAGGCCCTGGCGCCGCTCGCGCAGGCGCACGGCACGGCCGTCCTGGTGGAGCTGGCGGGCGTCCACGATCCCGCCGCCCTCGCGATCCGGGGCGGCGCCGACGGCCTGCACGCGACGGGCGAGGCCGATTGGCGGGACCTCCGCGGGCGGCTCAAGGACGGGCGCTCGCTCGGCATCGGCGGGCTCCGCAGCCGCGACGACGCCATGGAGGCCGGCGAGAGCGGGGCCGACTACCTGATGTTCGGCGAACCGCGCCCGGACGGCTGGACGCCGCCGCTCGACGACATGATCGACCGTGCGAGCTGGTGGGCCGAGATCTTCGAGACGCCCTGCGCCATCTACGCGTCCCGGCTGGACGACGTCGCCACGCTCGCCGGGACCGGCGCCGAGTTCGTGGCGCTCGGCGCGGCCGTCTGGGAGGCGCCGGGCGGCCCCGCCGACGCGGTCCGGGCCGCGCTCGCGGCCCTGCGCCGCCCGGAGCCGGTCGCGTGAGACGCGCCGGGCTCGCCCTGTCCGGTCTGCTCGCCGGGATGGCGGCCGCGGCGGCGGCGCCGGGCGCGGGCTTCATGTCGGCGCCGGCCGGCGCCGTACGCGGCGGACCGAGCTGCCTGCCGAACACCTACACGGCGCCCCCCGCCGCGACCGCGGGCGCCAAGGACGGCGACCTCGCCTACGCCGCCTACCAGCGCGGCCAGTACGCGACGGCCTTCCGCGAGGCCACGGCCCGCATCGAGCGCGATGCGAGCGACGCGGCCGCCATGACGCTGCTCGGCGAGCTCTACAACCAGGGGCTCGGCGTCCGGCAGGACCCGGCGGCGGCGGCCCGGTGGTACCGCCTCGCCGCGGCGCGGGGGGACGAGCGGGCCATGGCCTCCCTCGGCCTGATGGCGGCGGACGGGCGCGGCGTCCCGCGCGACCGCACGGAGGCCCGGCGCTGGTTCGAGGCCGCCTCCGCCAAGGGCGAGCCGACCGCCGCCTACAACCTCGCCCTGCTGCTCCTCGCCTCGGGAACGGAGGCCGAGATCGGCCGCGCCGCCGCCCTGATGACGATCGCCGCGAAGGCCGAGATCGGCGACGCGCAGCACGCGCTCGGCGTCATGTACGCCTCCGGCCGCGGCGTCGCGCGCGACCGGGAGGAGGCCGCGCGCTGGTTCCTGCGGGCGCTCCGCAACGGCTCGCTCGCGGCCGAGGTGGAATACGCCATCGCGCTCGCCAACGGCGACGGCGTCCCGAAGGACGAGGCCTTCGCGGCCATCGTGTTCCGCCGGGCGGCGCTGCGGGGCAACGCCATCGCCCAGAACCGGCTCGCCCGCATGTACGCGACGGGCCGGGGCGTGGCGAAGAACCTCGTCGAGGCGGCCGCCTGGAACCTCGTCGCGGCCGGGCAGGGATTGGCGGATCCCTGGCTCGACGGCCAGACCGGCGCCCTGCCGGAGGGCGACCGCGGCCGGGCGGAGGCGCTGGCGAGCGTCCGCGCCGGCACGCTCTGAGGGCGCCCGCCCGATCGCCTCCGCGTCTCGTTCCGCGGAACGGAACGTTCGCCGCGAACGGCACGGCCGGGCTGGACCGGGCGGGACCGAACCGTTCCTGCCCGCGGAACGCGAGTTGACAGGTCCATGCCGACGCGCGATCGTTTCGCCGTGGCCGCGTCCTCGACGACCGGCCCGCGGGAGGAGACGATGGTGCAGGCGGCGGCCCAGAGGCGCCGGCTCGGCGCGGCCCGTCGCGGCGGCCCGGAGACGGGCGCGACCGAGGACGGACGGGCGGCGAGTTCGGCCGCCAAGACCTGCGCCATCCTGCGCGCCTTCGCGGCGCGCTCTCCCCTCCGCCTGACGGACATCGCGGCCGCGACGGGGCTGAACAAGGTCACGGCGCTCCGCATCGTCGAGACCCTGATCGAGGAAGGGTTCGTCGCCCGCGAGGCGCAGGGCCGCGGCTTCGCGCGGGGCCGCGAGATCCTGGCGCTGGCGGCCACGGCCGGCCGACCCGACGACATCCGGGCGCTGGCCCGGCCGAGCCTCGTGCGGCTCGCCGCGCTGTCCGGGGACACCGTCATCCTGTCCGTCCGCAGCGGGCCGGATTCGGTCTGCCTGGACCGCGAGGTCGGCTCCTTCCCGATCCGGGCGAACTACCTCGAGATCGGCAGCCGCCGCCCGCTGGGCGTGGGGGCGGGCGCGCTCGCCCTCCTGTCGGCGCTGCCCGACCGCGAGATCGAGGCCGTGCTCGACGCGTCCGGCGCGCGGCTGGCGCCCTATCCGCGGCTCGACGCCGCGACCTTGCGCGACCTCGTCGCCGAGAGCCGGGCGCGCGGCCACGTGCTCCTGCTCGACCGGGTGGTGGACCGCATGGGCGCGATCGGCATCCCGGTGCTCGACGACGCCGGCACCGTCGCGGCCGCCCTCAGCATCGCGGCCCTGACGGAGCGCATCGTCGAGCGCGCCGACGCGCTCGCGGCCGCGCTCCGGCGGGAGGCCGACCTCGTCCGGCGCGAGCTCGCCGGGGCGGCGGATGCGGGAGCGGGCCCGTGAGCGCCGTCACGGGCGTCGGGCTCACGCCGTTCGGCCGGCTCGAGGGACAGGACACGCTGGCCCTGATGAGCCGGGCCGCGACGGCGGCGCTCGCCGACGCGGAGCTCGAGCGGCGCGACGTCGACGGGCTCGTCTGCGGCTACTCGACGACGCTGCCGCACCTCATGCTGTCCACCGTCTTCGCCGAGCATTTCGGGCTCGCGCCGCGCTACGCGCACGCGATGCAGCTCGGCGGCGCGACGGGGTTCGGCCTCGTGATGCTGGCGCATGCCCTGGCCGATGCCGGGACGGCCCGGCGCATCCTCGTCGTCGCGGGCGAGAACCGGCTCACCGGCCAGTCGCGCGACGCGGCGATCCAGACGCTCGCCCAGGTCGGCCACCCGGTCTACGAGGTCCCGCTCGGGCCGACGATCCCGGCCTATTACGGCCTCGTCGCCTCGCGCTACATGCACGAGTTCGGCGCCACCGAGGCGGATTTCGCCGAGCTCGCCGTGCTGATGCGGGCCAACGCCGCCCGCATGCCGGGCGCGCATCTCACGGCGCCCCTCACGGTCGCGGACGTGCTCGCCTCGAAGCCGATCGCGACGCCCCTGAAGCTCGCCGATTGCTGCCCCGTCTCGGACGGCGCGGCGGCCTTCGTGATCGAGCGCGAGGAGCCCGGGCGCGACGCGATCCGCATCCGCGGCACGGGCCAGGCGCATCGCCACCAGCACGTCACGGCGGCGGGCCCGGTCGGGGCCTTCGGGGCTGCCGAGGCGGCCGGCCGGGCGCTCGGGGCGGCCGGCGTCGCGCTCGCCGACATCCGCTACGGTGCGATCTACGACAGCTTCACGGTGACGCTCGCGATCCTGCTCGAGGAGCTAGGCCTCGCGCCGCGCGGCGGGGCGGGCCGGCTCGCCCGCGAGGGCCGGTTCGCGCCCGACGGCGCCCTGCCGCTGAACACGCATGGCGGGCTCCTCTCCTACGGCCATTGCGGCGTCGCGGGCGCCATGGCCCACGCCGTCGAGGCCGTGCGGCAGATGCGCGGCGAGGCCGGCGACCGGCAGGTGGCGCGACCCGCGCTGGCGCTGCTGCACGGGGACGGCGGGGTGCTCTCCTCGCATGTGAGCCTCGTCCTGGAGGCGACGCGATGAGCCCCGACCTGCTCGACTGGACGGCCGGCGCGGAGCGCCTCGTCTTCGAGGCCTGCGGCGGCTGCGGGCGCGTGCGCTACTTCCGCCGGCCCTTCTGCCCCGCCTGCGGGTCCCAGGCCGTCGAGGCGCGGATCGCGTCGGGCCGCGGCACCGTCTACGCCGCGACGACCGTGGTCCGGGCCCCGTCGGCGGAGCTGCGCGCCTTCGCGCCCTACGGCATCGCGCTCGTGGACGCGGCGGAGGGCTTCCGCTTCATGGCGCACGCGGCCGACGGGCTCCGCATCGGCGACCCGGTCGCGACCGCCTTCCGGACCTTCGGGTCTCGCCTCGTTCCCTTCTGCCAACCCGCCGGCGACCCATGACGACAGACCTGCAGGCCGCGCTCGATCCGCGCTCCATCGCCGTCATCGGCGCCTCCGAGAACCCGGACAAGATCGGCGGACGGCCGCTCGACTACCTGTCGCGGTTCGGCTTCCGGGGCAGCGTCCACCCGATCAACCCGAAGCGGGACGAGGTGCAGGGCCTGCGGGCCGTGAAGCGCCTCGCCGATCTCGACCGCGCGCCCGACATGGCCATCATCGCGGTGCCGGGCGAGGCGGCCGTGGCGGCGCTCGACGAATGCGGCCTCATGGGCGTGAAGGTC
>JAEUAC010000396.1 GCA_019695455.1 Methylorubrum extorquens
GAAGCCTACGGCCGCCGCCCCGCACCGTCAATAATCAATTATTCTCCCAG
This sequence comes from Methylorubrum extorquens, assembly GCA_019695455.1. Taxonomy (GTDB): domain Bacteria; phylum Pseudomonadota; class Alphaproteobacteria; order Rhizobiales; family Beijerinckiaceae; genus Enterovirga; species Enterovirga extorquens_A. The sequence continues at coordinate 51 of JAEUAC010000396.1, forward strand.
AGAAACATTCTCCTCCCGGGTGGGGGGCCGGTCCTCGGCTGCGGGTCAGGCCGGGTGGGCGAGGCTGCGGGCGAGGAGCTGGGCGTTGGTGCGCTCGAGGCGGCTGGCGAGCTCGCGCATGACGGCGATCGACATCTGCGGGAACTGGGACAGCAGCTCCAGGAAGACGCGCTTGTCGATGCGGAGCGCCGAGGCCGGCTCCGCCGCGATCACGGTCGCGGAGCGGGGCGTGTCGGACAGGATGCCCATCTCTCCCACGAGCGCGTTGCGGCCGAGTTCGGCCACCACCACCTCGCCGCCGCCGTCCGACAGGACCACCTCGGCGCGTCCGTCGAGGATCACGTAGGCGGCGTCCGCGGCGTCGCCCTGCACGAAGAAGGCCTGCCCCTTGGAGAAGTAGATCCGCTCCGACGTGAAGGCGAGGAGCTTCAGGCGCGACGGCTCGATGTCGCGGAACATCGGCACCTGCCGCAGCGATTGGACTTCCGTCTCGAGCGTCATGGAATTCCTCGGGTCCGCTATTCGGCCGCCTCGGCCCGGGCGGGGGCCGAGGACGGGACGGGGTCGACCGCCACGTGTCCGCCCTCGAAGCGGATCTGGACGTCGAACTTGGCCGCCTCGCGTGCATTCGGCAACACGGCCGCGAAGCTGCGCCCGGCCTGGACCTCGCGCAGCAGGGCGAGCGCGTCCGCGAACCGCGCCTCGCCGAGCGGCGCGAGCGCGCCGTCGACGACGAGGAGATCGGGCCGCTTCACGACGGAGCGGAGCAGGTTCACGGCGCCGCGCTGCGCGCCCGTGAGGAGGCGTCCGGCCGGGCCGACCTGGTGGTCCAGCCCGACGCGCTCGATGTCGGCCTTCAGGTCGAGCTCGCCCACGACCTCGGCGCCCTCGCGGCGGACGCGCTCGCGCGCATTCGCCACCCGCTGGTTGACGCGGCCGAAGAGGAGGTTGTCGCGCACGGGGGCGGCCGGGTTGAGCTGCGCCGGCTCGTAGAACTGCACGGCGCCGACGCCGTCCTGCAGCATCGCGTGGACGGCCGCCCGGCCCTGCAGGATGCGGGCCGCGATCGCGTCGTCGACGAGGCCGAGCCGGTGGCGCGGCTCGACATAGGGCAGCGTCAGGGCCAGCACGAGGTCCCGGTCGTCCCGCGTGGCCCCGCCCCGGCCCGACTGGCCGAAGCGCTTCACGATCTCGTCGTACTCGTCGAGCTCGTCGGCGTGGACGAAGGAGAACTGCTCGAACAGCGGATGGCCGGCCGGCAGCCCCTTGAAGATGTCCGTCATCGTCTCGGCGATGCGGGCGCCCATGCGGACGAGGTCGTCGGTGAGCTTCGCCTTGTCGAGCGCGGCCCGGAAGCCGGCATGAGTCGCGAGCGCGCGCCCCATCAGGTCCTGGCTCGTCGGCACCCCGAAGAGCAGGTTCTCGGCGATGCTCGACTGGCTGTTGAACAGGGCCGGATCGAAGGGCTCGACCAAGTCCCCCAGGCCCTGCTCGGCCAGCCGCTCGCGCAGCCGCTCCCGGGCCTCCACGATGCGCTCGGCGAGCTTCGCGTTCCGCTCGGGATCGATCATGCCGTCGAGGCCGAACCGGTACAGGTCCTCGCCGAAGCCGAGCCGCTTCAGGTACTCGACGATGCGGTCGTCGAGCTCCGCCGCGGAGCCGACCTCGGCCGTCTCGATGTCCACCCACGAGCGGTCGGCCGTGTCGACGGGGTTGCCCGTGCGGAGCGCCTCGTCGCGCCGCGTCGCGTCGGCCTCGTCGTCCGGCTCGACGGCCCGCTGGCGCAGGCCGTAGAGGATGTTGTCGCGCAGCGAGCCCGGGAACAGGATCGGGTCGCTGCCCGCATACGAGATGTGGCGCGCCGCCACCCGCCGCGGCAGGTGCGCGACCGCCCGCCCGCCGATCGCCACCTCGCCGCCATGCGGCACCGGCCGGCCCGCGATCACCCGGGCGAACGCGCTCGCCGCGACGCTGCCGTCGTTCACGATCGCCATGTGGCTCGGCAGGTCGAGCGAGAGGTCCGCGCCGTCGACGACGAGGGTGCCGTGATGGTCCGGGATGGTCAGCCCGCGGATCTCGAGCGGCCCCGCGAACGGCACGTCCTCGAACGGCCCCTCCTCCTCCGGCATCAGCTTCTCGGCCGAGAAGTAGCCGACGACCTGGTCGTACTTCACCTGCACGTCGAGGCGCTGCTGGTCCCAGTCGATCAGCTCCTTCAGGGGCGGCGGCAGCTCGCGATAGGCCGCGATGACGGCGACGAGCTGGCCGATGTCGAGCCGGCCCTGCAGGGCGAAGTAGCCGCCGACGGCGTAGAAGAAGAACGGCGTCATCTGCGCGAGCAGGTTGTTCAGGAATTTGACGATGAACTTCCGCTTGTAGATCTTGAAGCGGATGTCGAAGAGCTCGTGCAGCCGGCCGCCGATCTCCGCCCGCTCCCACCGGGCCGTGTCGTGGACGTGGACCGCCTCCATGCCGTCGACGACCTCGCCGATCCGGCCCGCGAGGCGGCGGGAGGCGAGCTGGCGCATGCGGCCGAGCCGGAGCAGCTCCCGCCGCATGCGGGGGATGATGGTGAACTGGATGGCCACGACGCCGCCGGCGAGGAGCCCCAGCCAGACGCTCTGCATCAGGATGAAGAGGAGCGCCGTGAGGGCCTGCGTGCCGAGGAAGACCGGCTGGATGAACGCGTCGCCGATGAAGCCGCCGATCGGCTCCACCTCGTCCTTGATGATCGTCGCGGCCTCGGACGACTTCACGGTCCGCATCGTGTCGGGCGTGAAGCGGAGCGCCGTCGCGAACAGCTCGAAGCGCATGCGGCGCATCATGCGCTCGCCGAGCGCGCCCTTGGCCACGTTGATCCAGTACTTGAAGAAGCCGTTCACGAGCACGAAGAACAGGAAGAGGAACGACAGCCCGTAGAGGAGCTGCAGGCGCCCGACCTGGAAGCCCTCGAACAGGTGCCAGCCGTCCCCGCCGCCGCCGAGCCAGGCCGGCCAGCGCAGGCTCATGGCCAGGAAGGGCGCCGTCATCCGGCCCTGCTCGAAGGCGTGGCCCTGGATGGCCTCGTTCACGATGCGGCGCGGCAGATCGAGCGACACATAGTAGAAGGGCAGCGACGCGATCACCACGAAGAAGATGATCAGCTGGTCGCGCTTCGAGTGCCGCCAGATGTAGCGGAACAGGCTCTTCGACATGCGGCCGCGACCCTAGCACTCCCGAACGGCCGGCGCGATGCCCCGATCGCGTCCGTCGCGCGACGGCGGGGCGTGCGTCCGCCGGGGGGTGAACCGCGCGCCGTTCGTGCTAGACTGGGACGTCCGCCGGCCAGCCCGGCTCGGTCGGGGCGGCCGGATGGTGCAGCGCAGCCTGGATGAGAGGGCGGCCGGGCCGGTCGGGGCCCGGGTCCTGATCTACAGCCACGACACGTTCGGCCTCGGCCACATCCGGCGGGCCCGCGCCATCGCGAACGCGCTGGTGGCCGCACGGCCCGACGTCTCGGTGCTGATCCTGTCCGGCTCGCCGATGGTGGGCTCGTTCGAGTTCGGGCAGGGCGTCGACTACGTCCGCATCCCGGGCGTCACCAAGCAGCCCGACGGCGACTATCGCTCCCTCAGCCTCAACGTGCCGCTCGACGAGGCGGTCGCCTTCCGCGAATCGATCATCCTCAAGACGGCCGAGGTGTTCCGGCCCGACCTCCTGATCGTGGACAAGGAGCCCACGGGCTTCCGCGGCGAGATGCTGCCCGCCCTGGAGCTGCTGCGGGCGCGCGGCTGCCGCATCGTGCTCGGCATCCGGGACGTGCTGGACGACCCGGAGCTCCTGGTGCCCGAATGGGAGCGCAAGGGCGCCGTGGCGGCGGTCGCGGCCTTCTACGACGAGATCTGGATCTACGGCCTCGAACAGGTCTGCCGGCCGCTCGAGGCCCTGTCGCTGCCCGCGCGGCTCGCCCGGCACACGCTCTACACGGGCTATCTCCGGCGCGAGGTGCCGGCCCAGCCGACGCTCGCCACCTACCCGCGCGTGACGCGCGGGCCCTTCGTCCTGGTGACGCCGGGCGGCGGCGGCGACGGCGAGGACGTGATCGACTGGGTCGTCTCGGCCTACGAGGCCGATCCCGCGATCGAGCTCCCCGCGCTCGTCGTGTTCGGGCCGTTCATGAACCGCGACAACCGGCGCGGCTTCATGGAGCGGATCGGCCGGCACGCGAAGCTCGGCGCGATCGCCTTCGACACGAAGCTCGAATACCTCATGCGGCGCGCCGCCGCCGTGGTCGCCATGGGCGGCTACAACACGTTCTGCGAGATCCTGTCGCTCGACAAGCCGTCCCTCGTCGTGCCCCGCACGCGGCCGCGGCGCGAGCAGCTGATCCGCGCCCGGGCGGCCGAGCGGCTCGGGCTCGTGCGGACCATGATCGACGACGGCCGGGGCCGCGATCCGCTCGCCATGGCGGCCGCCCTGCGGGCCCTCCCGGGGTCGCCGCCGCCCTCCGCGAGCTACATCCCGGGCCTCCTCGACGGGCTCGACGCGATCCGCGACCGCTTCGCCGAGAGCGTCGCGCCCCGCAGCGGCCTGCAGGCGGCCGAGTGAGCCCACCGGCCACGCTCGCGATCGTCGTGAAGGGCTATCCGCGGCTGTCGGAGACCTTCATCGCGCAGGAGATCCTGGGGCTCGAGACCCGCGGGATCCCGCTCGAGATCTGGTCGCTCCGCCACCCGACCGAGCGGCTGGTCCACCCGATGAACGCCGCGATCCGGGCTCCCGTCCGCTACCTGCCGGAATACCTCCACGAGGGCCCGGTCCGGGTGCTGCGCGGCCTCCTCGGCGCGTTCGGCCGGCCGGGCTTCGGCGCGTTCCTGCGGGCCGGATGGCGCGATCTCCGCCACGACCCGACGGCGAACCGGATGCGGCGCCTCGGCCAGGCGCTGGTGCTCGCCCGGGAGCTGCCGGCCGGCATCCGCCGCCTCCACGTCCACTACCTGCACACGCCGGCCTCCGTCGTGCGCTACGCGGCGCTGCTGCGGGACCTGCCCTGGAGCTATTCGGCCCACGCCAAGGACATCTGGACGACGCCCGACCGGGAGCTGCGCGACAAGCTCGCCGCGGCCGCATGGGGCGCGACCTGCACCCGCGACGGGCAGGCGCGTCTCGCGGCGCTGGCGCCCCGGCCCGACGCGGTCCGCCTCCTCTATCACGGGCTCGATCTCGGCCGCTTCCCGGCGCCGCCGGAGGCCCGCCCGGCCCGCGACGGGAGCGATCCAGGCGATCCCGTGCGGATCGTCACGGTGGGCCGGGCGGTGGAGAAGAAGGGCTTCGACGACCTGCTGCGGGCGCTGGCGGCGCTGCCGCCCGACCTGCACTGGCGCTGCGCGCATGTCGGGTCCGGCGAGCGGCTGGCCGGCCTGAAGGCGCTCGCCGCCGCGCTCGGCATCGCCGAGCGGGTCGCCTTCCTGGGCGCCAGGACGCAGCCGGACGTGATCGCGCTCCTGCGGGAGGCGGACCTCTTCTGCCTGCCCGCCCGGGCGGCCGGATCGGGCGACCGCGACGGGCTGCCGAACGTCGTCATGGAGGCCGCCTCGCAGGCGCTTCCGCTCGTCGCGACGGATTTCGCCGGCATCCCGGAATTCGTGCGCGACGGCCTGGACGGCCTGCTCGTGCCGCCGGGCGACTGGGAGAGCCTGTCCAACGCCCTCAACCGGGCCTGCCGCGATCCGGCGGAGCGCGCCGCGATGGGGCGTTCCGCCTTCGAGCGGCTGCGCACCGCCTTCGCGGCCGCGCCGGGGCTCGACTGGCTGGCGGCCCGGCTCGGCGAGCCCGCCCCGGACGCCGATCGCGCGATGGCGCGCGCGTGATCCCGCTCGCCTTCTACGCGCCGCTGAAGAGCCCCGACCATCCGGTCCCGTCCGGCGACCGGACGATGGGGCGCCTCCTCCGGGACGCGCTCGCCCTCGCCGGCTTCGCGCCCGCGGTCGCGAGCACGCTGCGGAGCCGCGACGGCGTCGGCGATCCCGCCCGGCAGGCGACCCTGGCGGCCGAGGGCGGCCGGGAGGCCGACCGGATCGTCGCCGAGGCCGCGGCCGCGCCGCCCGGGCGGAGGCCGCGCCTCTGGTTCACGTACCATTCCTACTACAAGGCGCCCGACCATGTCGGCCCCGCCGTCGCGCGCCGGCT
>JAEUAC010000424.1 GCA_019695455.1 Methylorubrum extorquens
CCCGGCCGGAGACCCGCCGCCCTCCCGCAGGCGCCGCAGCGCCTCGTCGGGCGTCGGCAGGTCGGCCGCGTAGGCGAGGCGCACGAGCGCCATCTCGGCCGCCGCGAGCGGTCGCTGCGAGCCGGCCACCTCGGGCGCGGCCTTGGACAGGATCTGCCAGGCGCGCGACAGCGCCCGGACGGAGAGCCGGCCCGCGAACTCGCTGCCGCGCACGCGCTCGGCCTCGGAGAGCGCGGGATCGCCGGCCGCGTCCGGCGCGAGCTTGATGCGCGTGACGAGGTGCGTGAAGGCCGCGAGGTCCGCGATGGCCTGTCCGGGATCGGCACCCGCGTTCCAGACCGCCCGCAGCGCCGCGAAGGCGCGCGGCACGTCGCCCCGCATGGCGGCCTCGAACAGGTCGATCACCTGGCCCCGGTCGGCGAGGCCCAGCATGTCGCGCACCGCCGCCGCCTCGACGCGGCCGGCCCCGTGCGCAACCGCCTGGTCGAGGAGCGAGAGTGCGTCGCGGACGGAACCCTCGGCCGCCCGCACGATCGCCGCGATGGCGTCGGGCTCGGCCTCGACGGCCTCCGCCTCGCAGATGCGGACGAGATGCGCCGCCAGCGTGCCGCTCTCGACGCGCCGCAGGTCGAAGCGCTGGCAGCGCGACAGGATCGTGACCGGAACCTTGCGGATCTCGGTCGTCGCGAAGACGAACTTGGCGTGCGGCGGCGGCTCCTCCAGCGTCTTCAGGAAGGCGTTGAACGCCGCCGTCGACAGCATGTGGACTTCGTCGATGATGTAGACCTTGTACCGGGCCTGGGCCGGCGAGTAGCGCACCGCGTCCGTGATCTGGCGGATGTTCTCGACGCCCGTGTGGGAGGCCGCATCCATCTCGAGCACGTCGACGTGGCGCGATTCCATGATGGCGCGGCAATGGATGCCGAGGCTCGGCATGGCGATGGACGGGCCGGCGCCGGGCTCGCCGAGGTCGTAGTTGAGGGCGCGCGCCAGGATGCGGGCCGTGGTCGTCTTGCCGACGCCGCGGACGCCCGTCAGCATCCAGGCCTGGGGGATGCGGCCCGTCGAGAAGGCGTTGGAGACCGTGCGGACGAGCGCGTCCTGGCCGATCAGGTCGTCGAAGGTCTGCGGGCGGTACTTGCGCGCCAGCACGCGATAGCCCGTCGACCCGCCGGGGCTGGGCGCGGCCGCCAGGAGCCCCGGGAAGCCGGGCTCGTCGCCGGCGGGCGCGCCGGCCGGTTCGCCGGCGCGAGAGCCGGCCTGGGAAGCGTCGACGATGTCGGTCATGCGCGGCAGGCGGCGACGCTCCGAGAGCGTCGGGGTGGGAGGCTGGACAGAGACCCGCTCGGTCTCGTTAGGGCTGCTTCCTTCCGGACCTGACCCGGTTGGCGAGTGAAACGTCCCCCGCCAACCCCCCGGCCCGATATGCGGTCTCGCGCGCGGGTTGGCAAGCCGGGGGCTTCCTCGCGAGCCATACGTTCAAAGTTGCAGAAAATAGGTCTAACACGTTATAGCTGTAAGTCGCGACTTGGTGCCGGGGACAGCTTGATGGACGATGATCCTCTCTATCAAAGGATCTTGGACGAATGGATGCCAGATGATCCGGAGCACACGGTTGCCGATGCCGTGTCGAGGTGGGGCTTCCACGAGGGCCATACCCGTAGGGTCATGGACTGGATGTCGGACCAACAAGAACCGCGTGTCCTTCAGCGGGTTGCCGAAGCGCATCCTTTTCGGTGGAGGCGCATTCCGCACTGATCCAGCGATCGGATCAGCCTAATCGAACGTCCGGCGGTGACCTTATTGTAGAGAGTTGCCGCTTTGATGATCGCTCAATGCGCCAGCGCCGCCCGGGCGGCCTCGTATTCGGCGCGGAGGCGGGCCACGAGGTCGGCCGCGCCGACCACCTCCCGGACGCCGCCGACCCCCTGGCCGGCGCCCCAGATGTCCTTCCAGGCCTTGGCCGGCCGGTCGGAGCCGAAGCTCATGGCGGAGGCCTCCGAGTGCGGCAGCGCGTCGGGGTCGAGCCCGGCGGCCGCGATGGAGCCGCGCAGGTAGTTGCCGTGCACGCCCGTGAACAGGTTCGAGTAGACGATGTCCGCCGCGCCGCTCTCGACGATCATGCGCTTGTAGCGCTCGTCGGCCCGGGCCTCGAGGGTGGCGATGAAGGCGGAGCCGACATAGGCGAGGTCGGCGCCGAGCGCGCGCGCCGCCAGCACGGAGCGGCCGTTGGCGATGGCGCCCGATAGCGCGATCGTCCCGTCGAACCAGGCCCGCGTCTCCGACACGAGCGCGAAGGGCGATTGCGTCCCGGCATGGCCGCCGGCCCCGGACGCGACCAGGATGAGGCCGTCCGCCCCCTTCTCGATCGCCTTGCGGGCGAAGACCTGGTCGATCACGTCGTGCAGCACGATGCCGCCCCAGCCGTGCACCGCCTGGTTCAGCTCCGGCCGGGCGCCGAGCGACGTGATGACGAGCGGCACGCGGTGCTTGGCGCAGACCGCGAGGTCCTGCTCCAGCCGGTCGTTCGACCGGTGGACGATCTGGTTGACGGCGAAGGGCGCGGCCGGGCTCTCGGGATGGTCCCGGTCGTGGGCGGCCAGCGCCTCCTCGATCTCGGACAGCCACTCGTCGAGCTGCGAGGCGGGCCGCGCGTTCAGGGCCGGGAAGGACCCGACGATCCCCGCCTTGCACTGCGCGATCACGAGGGCCGGGTTCGAGATGATGAAGAGCGGCGAGCCGATGACCGGCAGCCGCAGGCGGGCGAAGAGGGGATGGGCCGGCATGGGACTCCGCCGCGAGCGTTCGGACGATCCCCGATAGGCGCCGCGTCCGTCGGGCGCCAGCCCCGCCCGCCGGCCTCCCTCAGGCCGCGAAGGTCCGAGGCGCCGCGCTGACGACGACGGCCCCCTCCGGCCGCAATTCGTGGACGGCGAGCGCGCGCTCGCTGGTCCCGTCCGGCCGGAAGCGGAAGACGCCGTCCGCGCCCGCGAAGCCGGTGCGCGTCGCGAGGGCGGCCTCGCCGAACCGGCCCGCCGCCGGCTCGCGGGCGAGCGCCGCCGCGAGCGACGCCCCGTCGTAAGCGAGCGTCGCGAGGCGGACGGGCTCCTGCCCGAACCGGGCCCGGTAGCGCGCCGCGAAGGCCGCGAAGCCCGCGCCCTCGGGCCCGGCATACCAGCCGCCGGCCAGCACCGGCAGACGCGCCGCCCGGCCGTCGCTCCACAGGCCGGTGCCGAGCGGCCGCACGCGGGCCGGATCGAACCCGATGCCGGCGAGGGCCGCCCCGACGGCGGCGAGGTCGTCGCCCGGGACGGGCATGAACAGCGCGTCGGCCGAGGGCGCCCGGCCCGCCACCACGGCCGCCAGGCGCGACACGGCGGGTCCGGGCTGGCCGGGCGCGTAGCGCTCGGTCGCGACCACGCGCAGCCCGCGCCGGGCCGCGCTCTCCGCGAACCCCGCCTCCACGACCTGGCCGTAGGTCGTGTCCGGGATCAGCGCGGCGACCGAGCGGCGCCGCTCGGACGCCGCATGCGCGAGCACGCGCTCGACCTCGTTCTGCGGCAGGAAGGAGAGGAGGTAGACGCCGCGCGACGCGACCCCGCTGTCGGTCGAGAACGCGACGACCGGGCGGTTCTGCGACCGCGCCACCGTGCCGGCGGCCGCAACCGGCGCGGCGAAGAGCGGGCCGA
>JAEUAC010000439.1 GCA_019695455.1 Methylorubrum extorquens
TCCGGTCCGGTCGGCGGGGCAGGGGAGGGCGCCTGGACGGGCAGGGGCTCGGACCGCGCATCCGCCGCCTGGACGGCGACGACGGCGCCGTCCGGCGCGGTCGTCGTGTCCGAAGGTTGTCCGGCCACGCCGCGACGCGACGCGCCCGGGCGAACCCGGGCGCGTGCCTTGCCGCTGCGCGGCGTCTTGGATCCGCTCACGATGGCGTCCGGGCGCGAGCCCGGATCAGCCCTCGTTGCGGTTCTGGTTCATGGCGGCGGTCGCCTGGTCGGCGGCGCCGCGGGCGGCGGCGGTCGCCTGGCCGGCCATGGAGGCCGCCTGGTTGGTCGCCGTGCGGGCGGCCGACTGGGCCATCTCGCCGAATTCCTTCATCTGGCCCTGCAGGGCCGCGAACTGGGAGCGCGCGAACTCGCTCTGCAGCTGGAAGGCCTCCTGCATGTCCTTGGCGCGGACGAGCTTGGCGGCGTGGTCGAAGGCGGCCGCGATGTTCTGCTCGGCGTAGGAGAGCGACTTGCGGGTGGTCTCGGTCGCGTTCGCCTGCATGGAGGAGGTCGAACCCTCCAGCGTCTCCATGGCCTTGTGGGCCGCGCCGATGAAGCCGTCGAACGCCTTGCGCGCCTGGTCGACGCTCTTCTCGGCGAAATCGCGCATCTCGGACGGAATCTCGTACTTCATGCCCTGCGTGGCGTTCATCGTGTCCTCCATATGCACCGTTGTGCGGCGCACATATACATGCGGCACTGCACAATGACAAGCAGTCGCACCTCCGTTAACGTTGACGGGAAGTAAATGGCTCCAGCGGCCGCCGGCGCTCGCTTTCGTCCGCCCGATTTGGTTGTGATGCGGTAGCCGCAGCCATGGAACCGACCTGTGACAGCTGGGATCGAGGCGGCGCTCGCTGCGCTGTCGCGCGACCCGGCCACGCCAGGCCACCTGGGTCCCGATGCGGCGATCGTCGTATTTGACGCGACCGTCGAGCGCATCCTGCATGCCTCGCCCCGCGCCGCCGCCTTCGCGGCCGGCGTGACCGGCCCCGACGGGCTCGTCCGGGTCGCCGATCCGGCGGTCCGCGATCGGCTGCGGGCGCTCGCCGGGGCAGGGGACCCGTCGGGTCCGGCGCGCCTCCAGCGGGTCCGCTTCGGGTCCGAGGAGACCGAGCCCGCGACGCTGCTCTGCCGCGGCATGGTCCTGGCCGGCGACGCTGCGCTCGCGGCGCTGATCCTGGATCCCATGGTGGCGGGGGACGAGCCTGCCGCGGCCGGGGCCCTCCCGTCGGGGGCAGGACCCCTCCTCGACCGCATTCGCCGCCAGGGCGCGCGCCGCTTCATCTGGAGCCTCGATGCCGACGGCCGCTTCGCGACCGTGTCGGCCGCCCTGGTCGAGGTCGTCGGGCGCGACCACGCCGACATCGTCGGCCGCCGCTGGGACGAGATCGCGGGGCCGCACCTCGTCGACCCGGGCGGCGCCGTCGCGGCCGGCCTGGACGGGCGGGCGCCCTGGAGCGACCGCACGGTCCTGTGGCGCATCACGGACACGAATTTCGTCGTGCCCGTGGATCTCGGCGCCATGCCGATCCTCGATGCCCAGGGGCGGTTCGAGGGTTTCCGGGGCTACGGGCTCTGCCGCACGGTCGACGCCGTCCTCGATCCCGACCTCGCCGTGCCGGCGCAGATGCAGGCGCAGGCCCGCGACGCGATGCCGGCCGAGGCGGCCCGGCCCGAGACGCTGGAGGCCCAGCGAGCCGAGACCGCCGAGGGCGAGGCGGCCGCCTTCGCCAGCCTGCAGACGCGCATCGGCGGGCAGCTCGGAAGCGCGCGGCCGGTCGCGCTGCGGCCCGTCCGCGACGACGACGCGACGCCTCCGCCGGAGCGCCGCCCCATCCTCTCCCTGTCCGAGCGGGGCGCCTTGCGGGAGATCGCGGAAGCCCTGGGCGCGACGCTCGAATCCGACGAGCCGCGGGCGCCCGGCCCGCTGTCGAGCGCCGACATCGTGTCGATCGCGACCGCCCGGTCCCGCGATCCCGACATGACCCGCGTGCTGGACCGGCTGCCCGTCGGCATCCTGGTCACGCGCGGCGAGACGCCGCTCTACGCCAACCGCTTCGTGCTCGATCTCCTGGGCTTCCGCGACCGGGCCGAGCTCGCCGCGGCCGGCGGGCTCGGTCGCCTGTTCGCGGGGCGCATGCCGCCCGGCCGGCGGCGGGGCGACGATGCCGGCGGGGCGCTGCTCCTGACGGCCCGAACGGGCCGCAACGTGCCCGTCGAGATCCAGCTCGCGCCCGTCGAATGGGACGACGGGCCGGCCTCGCTCCTCGCCATCCGGGGGCTGCCGGAGGAGAGCGACGGTCCCTCCGCCGCGAGCCTCAAGACGGAACTGGCCGTGTCGCAGGCTCGTCGCTCCGAGGCCGAGGCGATCCTCGACCTCGTGCCGGTGGCGGCGGCCGTGCTGGACGATGCCGGCCGGATCCTGTCGCTGTCGGGCGGCGCCGAGCGCCTGTTCGGCTACGTGGAGAACGAGGTCGCGGGCGACAGCTACGCCGTCCTGTTCGCGCCCGAGAGCCACCGGGCCATGGCCGACCTCCTCGCGGGCGCGGCCCGGGACGGGATCGGGCACGCCGGACGCGACCTCCTCGGCCGGACGCGGACGGGCGCGACGGTCGCGCTCGGCGCGACCGTCGAACGCCTGCGCGGCGACGACGGCCACTTCCTCCTCGTGGCGCAGGACCTGACGGCCCTGCGCCAGGGCGAGCGCGAGCTCTCGGACGCCCGGGACGCCGCGGACGTGATGGGCGGGCGGCAATCCGCCTTCCTGGCCCGCGTCAACCACGAGATCCGGACGCCGCTCAACGCCATCCTGGGCTTCACGGAGGTGATGCTGGAGGAGCGGTTCGGTCCGATCGAGAACGAGCGCTACCGCGGCTACCTGAAGGACATCCACGCCTCCGGCCGCCACGTGGTCAGCCTCGTGAACGACCTCCTCGACATCGCCAAGATCGAGGCGGGGCGGGCCGACCTCGTCTTCACGAGCCTTCCGGTCGCCGAGATCGCGGCGGACAGCGCGGCCGTCCTGCGGGGCCTGGCGGCGGAGGGGCGGGTCGTCCTGCGCACGGCCTTCCCGGCCACCCTGTCGCGGGTCGTCGCCGACGAGCGCTCGCTGCGGCAGATCCTTCTCAACCTGGTCTCGAACGCCATCCGCTTCACCCGGCCCGGCGGTCAGGTCATCGTCTCGGCGGGCGCGACGGACGACGGCGGCGTGGCGCTCAGCGTCCGGGACACGGGGATCGGCATGAGCGCGGCCGACATCCGCACGGCGCTGGAGCCGTTCCGGCAGGTGCGCGCGGAGCCGTCGTCGGGGGGATCGGGCCTCGGCCTGCCGCTGGCGAAGGCGCTGGCGCTGGCCAACGGCGCGGCGTTCGACCTGACGAGCGAGCCCGGTCGCGGCACGCTGGTCCGCCTCACGTTTCCGCAGACACGGGTGCTGGGCGAGACCTGAGCGGAGCGTTCAGGCGGCGACGGTGCGATCCGACGCCACGGGCCGAGACCGGGCGTGCGAGGCCGACACGACCCCGGCCGGGGTCGGTCCCGGCCGGGGCGTGGACGTCAGTGGCCGCTCTGGTCGGCGGCGCGGGTGGCTTCGAAGAGGAACCAGGTCCGACGCTCGGTCGCGTCGATGTATTCCTCGAGGAGGCTCGCGGTCGCGATGTCGTCGTGCTCGTCGCAGACCT
>JAEUAC010000190.1 GCA_019695455.1 Methylorubrum extorquens
GCATGAGGATGTTGGTCGGCATGGCGTCAGGCCTCAGGCGCGGGCGGCGTGTCGAAGGGAAAGAGATCGTCGAAGGGGAATGGCGCGGCATCGAAAGGCGCGACCGCGACCTCCTCCCCGCGCTGGATGGTGGCGAGCAGCAGCCAGTGGCCGCCGACGTGGGCGAAGGCCTCGAGTTCACCGGCCGCCGGATCGAGCAGCCAGAGATGGCCGACGGACGCCTCGGCGTAGATCCGCCGCTTCGGCCCGCGGTCGAGCCGGGCCGTCGACGGCGACAGGATCTCGCACACCCAATCGGGCGCGACCGCGACGAAGGGCGTCTCCGGCTCCGCCGGCAAGCGCTCGCGCCGCCAGCCGGCGAGATCGGGCACGACGATGTGCGGTCCCAGATGCAGCTCCGGCTCGGCCATGAAGATCCAACCGCCCGGATCGCTCGGACTGTCGTCGAATCCGTCGAACAGCTTCCCTCCAAGCCGGAAGGCCGCGGCGGCATGGCGGGGCCGCGGGCGCGGATGCGTCACCAGCACCCTGTCGATGATCTCGCCGACGAGCGTCTCCGGCAGGGCCGCGATGTCGGCCGGGCCCGGCGGGCGTCTCAGGGCGGCCTCACCCACGGACGGCCTCCACGGCGGACGTCGCGCGGGATTCGGCCGAATAGGCGAACGCGACCGGCATCCAGTAGGAGCGGCGGCGGGCGGCGCGAGCGTCAAGCGTCTCGCCCGCATGGTCGACGGCCACGGATTCGCGCCCCTCGAATTCCGGCACGCCGAGGCCGCCGACATTGACGACGGCGATCGGCGGATCGTCCTGCTGGACGGCCGCCACGTAGGTGCCGCAGGCGGCGCAGACGAGGTAATCCGCCGTGCGGAAACCGAAGCGGTAGCGGATCAGCGATTCGGGCCGGTCGGTCCGGATGGTCGCGAGCCCGCCCTTGTCGGAGGCCGTCCGGGAGCCGCGGTGGCTGCAGAAGTCGCACTGGCAGGCGCGCACCGTCATCTCGTCCGGCGCGCAGGTGAGGTCGAGATCGACCTCCACGGCTCCGCAATGGCACGAGCCGGCCGGCCGCAACGACGTGTGGACGCCCTGGCGCACCATCAGGCGCACCCCCCTGGCGCAGCGGCGCGTGCCAGAAATCCGTCCGCCCCGCGCGCCGCCATGGCCGAGCCCGATGCCATGGCCGTCAGCGGTAGCAGACCGCCTTCGCGGCCGCGATCACCTCGCCGACGTTCGGCAGGGCCAGCTTCTCGAGATTGGCCGCGTAGGGCATCGGCACGTCCTTGCCGGTCACGCGCGCGACCGGGGCGTCGAGGTAGTCGAACGCCTCCTCCATGATCTTCATGCCGATCTCGGCCGTGACGCCGGATTGCGGGAAGCCCTCCTCGACCGCGACGCAGCGGTTCGTCTTCTGGACGGACCGGATGACGGTCGGCATGTCCATGGGCCGGATCGTGCGCAGGTCGATCACCTCGGCGTCGATCCCCTCCTTGGCGAGCTCCTCCGCGGCCTTGAGGGCGTAGGTCATGCCGATGCCGAAGGAGACGATCGTCACGTCCTTGCCCGACCGGTGGATGCGGGCCTTGCCGATCGGGACCAGGAAGTCGTCGAGCTTCGGCACGGGCATCGACTGCCCGTAGAGGATCTCGTTCTCGAGGAAGATGATCGGGTTCGGGTCGCGGATCGCGGCCTTGAGGAGGCCCTTCGCGTCGGCCGCCGTGTAGGGCATGACGACCTTCAGGCCCGGCACGTTCGAGTACCAGGCGGCGTAGTCGTGGCTGTGCTGGGCGCCGACGCGCGCGGCGGCGCCGTTCGGCCCGCGGAACACGATCGGGCATCCCATCTGGCCGCCCGACATGTAGAGCGTCTTGGCGGCCGAATTGATGATCTGGTCGATCGCCTGCATGGCGAAGTTGAACGTCATGAACTCGACGATGGGCTTCAGGCCGGCCAGCGCCGCCCCGACCCCGATCCCGGCGAAGCCGTGCTCCGTGATGGGCGTGTCGATGACGCGCTTCGGGCCGAATTCCTGCAGGAGCCCCTGCGTGACCTTGTAGGCGCCCTGGTACTCGGCGACCTCCTCGCCCATCACGAACACGTCGCCGTCGCGCCGCATCTCCTCGGCCATGGCGTCGCGCAGCGCCTCGCGGACGGTCATGGAGACCATCTCGGTCCCCTCCGGCACGTCCGGCCGCGCGGTCGTCTCGGGCTCCGGCGGCTTGGCCACGGCCGACGGCGCCTTGGCCTGGGCCGGCACGGTGGCGGGCGCGCCGCCCTTCTCGACCACGACCTCGCCCTTCGCGGCCGCGTCGCCCGCGGCGGGCGCGTTCTCGTTGGAGGCGGGCGCCTCGGCCCCGCCGGCGGGCCTCGGGGCGGCGGCCGCCGACGCGTCCTCGCCCTCCGCCACGATCACGCCGATCGGCGTGTTGACGGCCACGTTGTCCGTGCCGTCGCCGACCAGGATCTTCGCGAGCACGCCCTCGTCGACCGCCTCGACCTCCATGGTCGCCTTGTCGGTCTCGATCTCGGCCAGGACGTCGCCCGCCTTCACGGTGTCGCCCTCCTTCTTCAGCCATTTGGCGAGCTTGCCCTGCTCCATCGTGGGGGAGAGCGCGGGCATCAGGACGTCTGTGGGCATGGAACGCTCGTGAAGGACGGGTGGTGGGCGACCCTGCTCGTCATCGGGGCATGGGAGCGGGGCGAGCCTCGAGAAACGGGCGGCCGTCGGGTTGCGAGACGCGAGCCTCGCGACCCCTCCGCGCCGGACCCGGCCCCGGCGGGGTCGGCCCGATCGGGCGGGAGCGCGAGGCCGGCATGGCGAGGCTCAGACGGCCGCCTCGCGCAGGATGTCGGTCCAGAGCTCGGACGGGTCCGGCTCCGGGTCGTGGGTGGCGAATTCGGCGGAATCGTTGACGATCTCGCGGACCTTGCCGTCGATGCCCTTGAGCTCGTCCTCGGCCACCTTGTGGGTCTCGACGAGGCGCTTGCGGACCATCTCGATCGGGTCGCGCTCCTCCCGCATCTTGGTCACCTCGTCCTTGGACCGGTACTTCGCCGGGTCGGACATCGAGTGGCCGCGGTAGCGGTAGGTCTGCATCTCGAGGATGTAGGGGCCGTTGCCCGACCGGGCGTGCTCGAGCGCGCGGCCCGCCGCCTCGCGCACGGCGCGCACGTCCATGCCGTCGACCTGCTCGCCGGGAATGTTGAACGAGACGCCGCGCCGGGAGAAGTCGGTCTGGGCGGAGGCGCGGGAGACGGACGTCCCCATGGCGTAGCGGTTGTTCTCGATCACGTAGACGACCGGCAGCTTCCACAGCTCGGCCATGTTGAAGCTCTCGTAGACCTGGCCCTGGTTCGCCGCGCCGTCGCCCATGTAGGTCATGGAGACGCGGCCGTCGCCGCGGTACCAGTTGGCGAGGCCGAGACCCGTGCCGAGCGAGACCTGCGCGCCCACGATCCCGTGGCCGCCGTAGAACTGCTTCTCCTTGGAGAACATGTGCATGGACCCGCCCTTGCCGCGGGAATAGCCGCCGCGGCGGCCGGTCAGCTCCGCCATGACGCCGCGCGCCTCCATGCCGGTCGCCAGCATGTGTCCGTGGTCGCGGTAGCCCGTGATGACCTCGTCGCCGTCCTTGGCGGCCATCTGCATGCCGACCACGACGGCCTCCTGGCCGATGTAGAGGTGGCAGAACCCGCCGATCAGGCCCATGCCGTACATCTGGCCGGCCTTCTCCTCGAAGCGCCGGATCAGCAGCATCTCGCGATAGGCCTCGAGATCCTCCTCGCGCGTGAAGGGGGGCGGATCGTTGGCGGGAACGACGTCGCCGTCCTGCTTGGCTGCCCTCTTGGCGGCTGCCGCCATGGTCGATCCTCCCGGTGCGTTCCGACTTTGAGGGACGCTAGACCACCGCGCGGGGGAAATCGAGGGGGCCGTGCCCGGGTCTCTAGTCCGGGGCCGTGACGATCACGAGGTCGTTCTTATGGACGCGTCCGAGAACCGTCCGGGCCCGCTCCTCCAGGAGGTCGCGGTCCACCTGATCGGCCCGCAGCAGCGCCAGTCGATGGTCCCATTCGGCGTGTTCGGCGCGGACGCCGTCGAGTTCCCGATTGGCCTCGTAGACCTGGATCTTGAGGATCTGCTTGGCCGCGAGCCCGCGCTCGCCGCCCTTCGCGCTCTCCAGGAAGAACCAGACGCAGTAGCCCGCCGCGCAATACAGCACGAGCGGGACGAGAACGGACCTGAGCCGGCGACGGACGACCATGCCGCGACTGTCGGCCGGACAGGGTTAAGGCGCGGTTAGGACGGGCGCTCGCGGGGCGGTCTCTGGCCGCGCAGGGCCAGCACGATGCCGCCCACGATCAGGCACAGGCCCACCGCCTGGATCGGCCCGGGCACCTCGCCGAGAATCGGGATGGCGAACAGGGTGCCGAGGACGGGGATCAGGGGCGGGAAGAACTGCGTCTTCGCCGGGCCGAGCACCCGCACGGCGTGCCCCCAGAGCCAGAGGCCGACGATGATGTTCAGCCCGCCCTGGAAGGCGGCCTGGAACAGGACGAGGCCGATCGGCGCGTCGAAGATCCGGGGGTGCAGGAGGGCGAAGTAGAAGGGCAGGTAGGCGAGCGAGAGCACGGCGACGATCGCGGCGCTCGTCGTCGGCCCGACCCGCCAGCGATGCAGGAGGATCGGGTAGAAGCCCCAGAGCAGGCCCGAGACGAGGAAGCAGAGGTCGCCGATGACGACGTTCGGGGAGCCGGCGACGGAGCCCGCGATGGCGATGGAGGCGAGGCCGCCGAGGATCGCGGCGAGGCCCAGCAGCGTCCAGACCGAGGGACCGATCCCGGCCGCCACCATGCCGTAGAGGACGCCGATCAGCGTCACGGTGCCGGGCCCCAGCGCCGCGCCGTGCGCGGCGGGCGCGTAGGCGAGGCCGGTGTTCATGAAGAGCGTCATCGGCGCCCCGCTCGCCACCCCGAGGACCAGGCCGCGCTTCCAGCCGATGCCGGCGCAGGTGCGCCAGCCGCGGCCCAGGAAATGGGGCAGGAGCAGCGGCCCGGCGACGAGGAACCGGAGCGCGACGAGGTCGGACGGCGTCAGGCCGTGCTGGGTGGCGTAGCGCGTGACGCCGAAATTGGCGCCGTAGATCACCATGGCGCCGAGGATGGCCAGGACGGCGAGGCGGGGCGTCATCCAGGGTGCGGCGCACAAGGCATGCGCCGAACCTATCCAAACCGCCCGGCCTCCGCCATGCCGGGCGAGCGGGTCACCTCTTCAGGGCGGCGCGTCCCGCATAGCGGGCGGCCGAGCCCAGCTCCTGCTCGATGCGGATGAGCTGGTTGTACTTGGCGAGCCGGTCCGACCGGGCGAGCGAGCCCGTCTTGATCTGCCCGCAATTCGTCGCCACCGCGAGGTCGGCGATGGTCGCATCCTCCGTCTCGCCCGAGCGGTGGGACATGACGGCCGTGTAGCCGGCGCGCTGGGCCATCTCGACGGCGGCGAGCGTCTCGGTCAGCGAGCCGATCTGGTTCACCTTGACCAGGATCGAGTTGCCCAGGCCCGACTTGATGCCGTCGGCCAGCCGCTCGACGTTGGTCACGAAGAGGTCGTCGCCGACGAGCTGGCAGCGGTCGCCCGCCTTGCGGGTCAGCTTGAACCAGCCGTCGAAATCGTCCTCCGACATGCCGTCCTCGATGGACGCGATCGGGTAGGACCCGACGAGCTTGGCGAGGTAGTCGGCCTGCTCGTCCGGCGAGCGGGTCACGCCCTCGCCCTCGTAGACGTACTGGCCGTCCTTGAAGAACTCGGTCGCGGCGCAGTCGAGCGCGATCAGCATGTCGTCGCCCGGCTTGTAGCCCGCCGCCTCGATCGACTGCATGACGAAGTCGAGCGCGGCCTCGGCGGACGGCAGGTTCGGCGCGAAGCCGCCCTCGTCGCCGACATTCGTGTTGTGGCCGGCGGCCTTCAGCTTGGCCTTCAGCGTGTGGAACACCTCCGCGCCCATGCGGACCGCCTCGGCCAGGGTCGGCGCCCCGACCGGCATGATCATGAATTCCTGGAAGTCGATCGGGTTGTCGGCATGCGCGCCGCCGTTGATGATGTTCATCATCGGCACCGGCAGGACGCGCGCCTGCGTGCCGCCCACGTAGCGGTAGAGCGGCAGGCCGGACGCCTCGGACGCGGCCTTCGCGACCGCGAGCGAGACGCCCAGGATGGCGTTGGCGCCGAGGCGGGACTTGTTCTTCGTGCCGTCGAGCTCGATCAGCGCCTCGTCGATGTCGACCTGATCCTCGGCCGGCATGCCGAGCAGCGCGTCGGCGATCTCCTCGTTGACGGCCGCGACGGCCTTGAGGACGCCCTTGCCGCCGTAGCGCCCCTTGTCGCCGTCGCGCAGCTCGACGGCCTCGTGCGCGCCCGTCGAGGCGCCAGAGGGCACGGCCGCCCGGCCCATGGAGCCGTCTTCCAGGATCACGTCGACCTCGACGGTCGGATTGCCGCGGCTGTCGAGGATTTCACGCGCCGTGATGTCGATGATGTCGGTCATGGTTCCGGTCGGCAGAGAGGGACGCCGCTCCATAGGCGATGCGGGCTCCGCCGACTAGCTTCGAGCCGAGGCCGGGCGGCCCCTTGGTGAAGGACTCGCGTTCGTTACGGCATTTCGGCGTACACGGAGGATGGCGGCATGGACGGCGGGACGCGGTCGGCTCGTCTCGAAGCCAGGATCGCTCCCGAGGTGCTGAAGCTGGTCCGGCAGGCCGCCGAGCTCGAGGGCCGCAGCGTCGGCGAGTTCGTGGCGGCGGCGGCCGGCGAGGCCGCCCGGAGCGCCATCGAGCGTGAGCGGATCATCCGGCTGTCGATCGCCGAACAGGAGCGCTTCGCCGCCCTGCTCCTCGATCCGCCGCCGGCGAACGAGACCCTGCGACGCGCCCGGACGAGGCACGCGGACCTGTTCGGGCCGGCGTGAACGGTTTCGTCGCGCTCCACGATGCGCCGCTCCGTCTCGTCCTGCCGCTGGCGAGCCTCGGGCGGGCTTGACCCCGGCCGGGGCGGCGCTACCTCCCGCCCATGTCCGACACGCTTCCGCCCGACCTCCAGCTCGGCCGTCCCACGGCGCAGCCGTCCAGCCCCGCGGCGGCGCGGCTCGACCGGGTGCCCAACCCGCATCCCGACACGGATTACGTCGCGCGGTTCACGGCGCCGGAATTCACCTCGCTCTGTCCCGTGACGGGCCAGCCGGACTTCGCGATCCTCGTCATCGACTACGTGCCGGGGGACTGGCTGGTCGAGTCCAAGTCGCTGAAGCTCTACCTCACGAGCTTCCGCGACCATGGCGCCTTCCACGAGGGCTGCACGATCGACATCGGCAAGCGGCTGGCCGGCCTGCTCGAGCCGCGCTGGCTGCGGATCGGCGGCTACTGGTATCCGCGCGGCGGCATCCCGATCGACGTGTTCTGGCAGACGGGCGCCCCGCCCGCGAACCTGTGGCTGCCGGACCCGGGCGTCGCGCCCTATCGCGGCCGCGGCTGACCCGCGCCCCGAGGCCGACCCGCCCGGCCCCGCCTCAGAGCGGGCGCGAGGCGGGCGCCAGGATCCGCGACGAGACGAAGCCCAGCGCGACGAGGCCGATGGCCAGGATCGGCAGGGCCGCCCCGCGGCCGAGTTGCGAGAGCAGCGTGCCGAACAGCACGGGCCCGATCGCCTGGCCGATGAAGAACGAGAAGGCGTGAAGCGCGACGGCGGAGGCGCGGGCGTCGGGCACGACCTCCGTCACCTGCGTCTGGTAGGAGTTGTGGAGCATGTAGAAGCCGAGCCCCAGCGCGAACATGGAGGCGGCCTGGAAGGGCCAGGCGAGGGTCGGCGCGAGGCACAGGAAGGCGCCCGCCGTGACGAGGCCGCCGAGCTTCAGGAGCCGGCCGAGGCCGAGGAGACCGAGCAGCCAGCGGACGATCAGCGTGTAGACGATGCCGCCGATGGCGAAGCCCGCCACGATGAGGCCCGCCTGGGTCGGCCCGCCGAGCCCCGCCTCCTCGAGGAGGGGCGCGAGGTAGGGCGGCACGCCGAAGACGAGCACGCCCTCGACGAACACGAACAGGAACAGGGCCCGCGCCCGTCCGAGCCCGAGGATCTGCCGGTAGCGGTCGACCGCGACCGCGACGCTGAACCGGCCGCCCGTCGCGCCGGCCCGCCGGAAGCCGAGCGTCACGGCCACCATGGCGGCGACCGAGATCGCCGCCGAGATCCAGAAGACGCCGCGCCAGCTCGCGACGTCGGCGAGGAGGCCCGCGCCGGCGCCGCCGAGCAGTTGCCCGGAGATGGTGGCCGTGAGGAAGCGGCCGATCGCGACCTGCCGCTCGCCCATGGCGACGCGGTCGCCGATGGTCGCGAGCGAGAGCGGGATGATGCCGCCGGCCGTCGCGCTTCTCGCCTCGGCCTACGCGCTGC
>JAEUAC010000208.1 GCA_019695455.1 Methylorubrum extorquens
AAGGCCCTGCGCGGCCGCGTGGTCGCGGGCGACCTCTATCCCGAAGCCGTCCGTGTCGCGCGCGAGAACGCGCGCCTGAACGGCATCGCGCCCTGGCTCACCCTCTATGCGGGCCCCGGCGTCCGCCACGCCCTGGCGAACAGGCCCCGGCGCTTCGACGTCGTCCTGGCGAACATCCTGGCGAAGCCTCTCCGCCGGCTCGCGCCGTCGCTCGCCCGCGTGGTCGCGCCGGGCGGGATCGTGATTCTGTCGGGGCTGCTCGTGCGGGACGTGCCGGGCATCCTCTCCGCCTACCGGGCCCAGGGCCTCGCGCTGCGGCGGCAGGGGGAGCTCGAAGGCTGGGCGACCCTCGTCCTCGCCCGCGGCGGCGCCGGCCCGCGGCCGCGGTGATCGCGACGGTGCCGAACCTCCGGGCGAGCCGGTCCGGCGGGCGTCGAGGGCCGTTTCGGCGGCGGCCTCGGCGTGGCGGCGGCGATGCCCGCCCCGCGCACGCGACCGGTCGGCCCGCCCGGGGCCGTCCAGCCTGACGCCGTCCGGCGCCGACATCCCTCGCTCGTGGATCGACCATGTCCCGTTTGCAATCCTTCGACGATGCCGCCGATCCCTCGCAGGGCACGGTCCGGATCCCGGCGCTCCGGGCGGAGCTCGATCGGCGCGGGCTCGACGGGTTCGTGGTGCCGCGGGCGGACGAGCACCAGTCGGAATACGTGCCGCCGAACGCCGACCGGCTCGCCTGGCTGACCGGCTTCACGGGCTCGGCCGGCACGGCGATCGTGCTCGCCCGCGAGGCCGGCATCGTGGTCGACGGGCGCTACACGCTGCAGGCGGCGACCCAGGTCGATACCGCCCTGCTGGCCGTCGTGCCCCTGGCCGAGACGAGCGCGGAGGACTGGATCGCGGCCCATCTGCCGAAGGGGGCGCGGCTCGGCTTCGATCCCTGGCTGCACACACCGCGGGGCGTGGACGCGCTGCGGAAGGCGGCGGAGCGGGCCGGCGGGACGCTGGTCCCCGTCGGATCGAACCCGCTCGACGCCGTGTGGCCGGACCGTCCGGCGGCACCCGCGGGCGCCGTCGCCATCCGCGCGGACGCGCTCGCCGGAGAGGCGGCCGCCGCCAAGATCGGCCGGGTGCAGGCCGCGCTCGCCAAGGATCGCGCCGATGCGATGCTCGTGTCGGATCCGCACAACCTCGCCTGGCTGTTCAACCTGCGCGGCGCCGACGTCTCCCACACGCCGCTGGCTCTCGGGTACGCGATCGTGCCGCGCGACGGGCGGCCGTCGCTGTTCCTCGATCCCGCCAAGATCGGCAACGAGGCCGGGCACGTGCTCGGCGGCCTCGCGGACCTGCAGGCGCCCGCGTCGCTCGCCGACGCGCTGGCGCGGATCGGGCGGGACGGCTCCGGCGTCCGGTTCGATGCCGGCACGGTCGCGTCCTGCCTCGTCGAGGGCCTGACGGAGGCGGGCGGGCGGGCGGATGTCGGCTCCGACCCGATCACGGGCATGAAGGCGGTCAAGAACGCGGCCGAGATCGACGGCATCCGCACCGCGCATGCGCGGGACGGGGCGGCCGTCGCGCGCTTCCTCCACTGGCTCGATCGCGAGGCGCCGTCGGGCGGCGTCACGGAGATCGGCGCCGCCGAGGCGCTGGAGGCGTTCCGCGCCGAGGGCGGGGCGTTGCGCGACCTCGCCTTCCCGACGATCTCGGGCTCGGGCCCGAACGGCGCCATCGTGCATTACCGGGTGACGCGCGCGACCGACCGCGCGCTCGGGCAGGGCGAGCTCTACCTCTGCGATTCGGGCGCCCAGTACCTCGAAGGCACGACGGACATCACGCGGACGATCGCGGTCGGCGAGCCCTCCGCCGAGATGCGCGACCGTTTCACGCGCGTCCTGAAGGGCCACGTCGCGATCGCGACCGCGCTGTTTCCGAAGGGCACGTCCGGCGCGCAGATCGACGCCTACGCGCGCCGGCCGCTCTGGGAGGTCGGGCTCGATTTCGACCACGGCACCGGCCACGGCGTCGGCGCCTACCTGTCGGTCCACGAGGGGCCGCAGCGGATCTCGAAGCTCGGCCACGCGACGATCGAGGCCGGCATGCTGCTGTCGAACGAGCCGGGCTACTACAGGACCGGCGCCTACGGCATCCGGCTCGAGAACCTGATCCTGGTCGAGCCGCGGCCGGTGCCGGGCGGCGAGCGGCCGATGCTTGGCTTCGAGACCGTGACCTTCGCGCCCTTCGACCGGCGCCTGATCGAGACGCGGCTTCTCGGCCCGGACGAGATCGCCTGGATCGACGGCTACCACGCCCGCGTCCGGCACGAGATCGCGCCGCTCCTGCCCGAGGACGTGCGCGACTGGCTCGCGAACGCGACGCGCCCGCTCGGCTGAGCGACGTCGTCAGGGCACGATGGCGGGCGGCTCGCGGAAGGTGAAGAACTTGTGGGCCAGGAAGGACCAGACGAGGACGATGCCGGTCGTCGCGATCTGGGCCGGCAGGTAGGGCAGGCCGCCCCCGCGCACCAGCGCCGCCATGGCGAGCCACGTGAGTCCGAACCCGACCAGGGCCACGACGGCGAAGCGCCAGCCCGCCTCGCGGTGGGGCCGGTCGCTCCCGTAGGTCATGCGCCGGTTCATGAGGTACGACACGAGCCCGCCCGCGACGTAGCCGGCGAGCGTCGCCTGCACGGGATCGAGCCCGTACCCTTCGACGAGGCTCACCAGCAGCCCGTAATGCACGACGGCGGCGACGAGCCCGACGCCGAAGAAGGCGACGAACTGCCGGGCGACGGCCCGCCAGGTCACACGGGACGGCGACACGTCAGAACCGGTCCGGCGAGAACGGCGACAGATCCAGCGGCGGCGTGCGGCCGGCGACGAGCGCGGCCACGATCTCGGCCGTGATCGCGCCCTGCGTCAGGCCGTAATGGCCGTGGCCGAAGGCGAGCACCACGCGCGGGTCGCGGGCGGGCCCGATCACGGGCAGCGAATCGGGGATGGAGGGGCGGAAGCCCATCCAGCGCTCGCCGCCCGTGAGGTCGGCCTCCGGCAGGAAGGGCTGGAGGCGGGTCAGGATGGCGTCCACGCGGGCGAAGTTCGGCGCGGCCTCGAGCCCCCCGAACTCGACCGCGCCGCCGACGCGATCGCCCGTGTCGAGCGGCGTCGTGACGAAGCCGTGGCCCTCGAACACCGTCTGCCGCGCGAGGCCGAGACGGCCGCGCTGCAGCGTCACGTTGTAGCCGCGCTCCGTGTCGAGCGGCACGCGATGGCCGAGCCCGGCCGCGAGCGTCTTCGACCAGGCGCCGGCGGCCAGCACGACGCGATCCGCGCGAAGCGCCGTTCCGTCCGCGAGCCGGAGCGCGATCCCGTCCGGGCCGGGCGCGATCGCCTGGACGGCGCGGGTGTCGAGGGTCGCGCCGCGCCCGAGCGCGGCCTCGCCGAGCGCCTCCGTGAAGAGGCGCGGGTCGGAGACGCGGGCCCCCGTCGGGTAGAGGGCGCCGCCGACGATGCCGGGGCCGAGCGCCGGTTCGAGCGCCCGCGTCGCGGCCGCGTCCAGGCGCTCGACCGGGATGCCGCTCTCCGCCTGGTAGCGGAGGAGGGCTCCGGCGGCCGCGAAGGCGGCCTCGCTCGTCCAGACGGAGAGGGCGCCGTCCTCGTGCAGGTGCGAGCCGAGCCCGAGCGTGCCCAGGCGCCGCGTCCAGGCGGGCAGGGCGCGCAGCTGGAGGGCGGTCAGCACGCGCGTCGAGGCGGCCACGCGGCCCGGCGTCGAGGCGAGGAGGAAGCGCAGGAGCCAGGGCGCGAGCCGGGCCGCGTAGGCCGGCCGGATCGCGAGCGGCCCGAGCGGATCGGCGAGCCAGCGCGGCACGTTCCGCCACGCCTTCGGCGACGCGAGCGGCAGCACGTCCATGTGGGCGATCCAGCCCGCGTTGCCGCGCGACGTGCCGCCCGCGATGCCGCGCGGATCGTGAAGCGAGACGGCGTGCCCCTCGTCGAGGAGCGCGTGCGCGGCCGTCGTCCCGACGATGCCCGCCCCGACGATCGCGACCTTCATCGTCAGGTCCCGTAGCGGCGGCGGACGGCGAGGTTCGCGGCCGTCGTGAGGACGAGGGTCACGCCCATGAGGGCGAAGGAGAGGGCGGCCCCGAAGGGCCAGTTCGAAGCCTGCAGGACCTCGTTCGCGACGACCGGGGCGGCCATCTGGAAGCGCGGGCCGCCGAGCAGCACGGGCGTCGCATAGGCGTTCATC
>JAEUAC010000216.1 GCA_019695455.1 Methylorubrum extorquens
CCTCGCGGAGGCGATCGAGGCCGAGGGACAGGCGGGCGCCGCCGAGGGTCCGGCCGGCCGCTACCGGGAAGCCGCGCTCGCGGCCGAGTCGACGCCCGCGCCGGCCTACGCGGTCGCGGCGGAGAGCCGCGACGGCCTCGGGCCGCGCCTCGCGGCGGCGCTGTCGCACGCCCACATGCTGGTCTTCCGGCCGCGCGAGGCGGATGCGGCGGCGCTCGGCCGGCTGGTCGAGGCGGGCTGGACCACGACGGGCATCGTCACGCTCTCGCAGATCGTGAGTTTCCTCGCCTTCCAGATCCGCGTGGCAGCGGGTTTGCGTACGCTCGCCGCGACGCCGGCCACCTGAGGGGACACGCCATGGCCGACCCGATCCTCGCGCCGTCCGGCGTCACGCCGCCCGCGCGCTTCACGCAGGCCGAGCTCGACTGGCTGCCCTGGCTCGAGCCGCTGCCGGCGGCCGACCTCACGGACCGGCACCGGGACGGGCTGGTCGATCCGGCGCGGGCGAAGTCCGACTACTTCATGCTGCTCGCGCGCGATCCCGACATCCTCGGCGCGCGCACGCGGACGGACAAGGACATCTTCTACAACACGGCGGGCGGCCTGCCGCGGGCGGAGCGCGAGCTCGCCGCCGCCGCGGCCTCGCGCTTCAACGGCTGCATCTACTGCGCCTCCGTCCATGCCCGCTTCGCCTCGACCTTCTCGAAGCGCCGCGAGGACGTGCAGCGCCTGCTCAACGAGGGGATCGGCGTCGCCCTCGATCCACGCTGGGACGCGATCGTGGCGGCCTCCGTCGCCCTCTCGCGCACGCCGCCGGCCTTCGGGCCCGACCACGTCGCCGCCCTGCGGGCGGCCGGGCTCTCGGATGCCGAGATCGTGGACGTGATCGCCGGCGCGGCCTTCTTCAACTGGGCGAACCGGCTCATGCTGTCTCTCGGCGAACCCGCCGAGAGGCCGGCCGCCTGACAGGGACCAACGAGAGACCATGCGCGTCATCCGCACCGCCGCCGCCCAGCTCGGCCCCATCCAGCGCGACGAGGGGCGCCCGTCGGTCGTCGCCCGCATGATCGCCCTCATGGACGAGGCGAAGGGCCGGGGCGCGACCTTCATCGTCTATCCCGAGCTCGCGCTCACGACCTTCTTCCCGCGCTGGCACCACGAGGACCGGGCGGAGGCGGACGTCTGGTTCGAGGCCTCGATGCCGTCCGCGGAGACGCAGCCGCTCTTCGACCGGGCGCGGGAGCACGGCATGGGCATGTCGTTCGGCTATGCCGAACTGACGCCGGAGGGCCGCCACTTCAACACCTCGATCCTGGTCGATCCCGAGGGCCGCATCGCCGCGACCTACCGGAAGATCCACCTGCCGGGCCATGTCGAGTACGATCCCGAGCGGACGCACCAGCATCTCGAGAAGCGCTATTTCGAGCCGGGCGACCTCGGCTTCCCGGTCTGGCGCTTCATGGGCGGGATCGTGGGCATGTGCATCTGCAACGACCGGCGCTGGCCGGAGACCTACCGGGTCATGGGCCTGCAGGGCGTCGAGATGGTCGTGCTCGGCTTCAACACGCCGTCCGTGAACTCGCAGAAGGGCACGGAGGCGCTCGGCGACCGCATGTTCCACCACAAGCTCTCCGTCCAGGCCGGCGCCTACCAGAACGCGACCTGGGTCGTGGCGGTCGCGAAGGCGGGCGACGAGGACGGCCACCACCTGATGGGCGGCACCGTGATCGTCGATCCGGACGGGAAGATCGTGGCCGAGGTCGAGGGCGAGGCCGACGGCGTGGTCGTCCACGATTGCGACCTCGACGCGACCCGGTTCGGCAAGGAGACGATCTTCGACTTCGCCCGCCACCGGCGGATCGAGCATTACGGACGCATCACGGCGCAGACGGGGGCCGAGGTCGCCGTATGACGTCCGTCGGGTTCCCGGACCTCACGCCGACCGAGCGCTACAAGCTCCTCTGCGCGACGGTGGTGCCGCGCCCGATCGCGCTCGTGACCAGCGTCGACCCGGACGGCGTCGCCAACGCCGCCCCGATCTCGTTCTACAACGTCTTCTCGGAGGACCCCGCCTGGATCGTGCTCGGCCTGCAGCACCGGCCGGGCCGGGTCGCCAAGGACACGAGCCGCAACATCGCCGAGACGGGCGTGTTCGTCGTGAACGCCGTGGACGAGGACCTGGCGCAGGCCATGAACGTCTGCGCGATCGACTTCCCGCCCGATCGCGACGAGACGGCCGAGGCCGGCCTCACGCTGCTCCCCGGCACGGACGTCGCGGCGCCCCGGATCGCGGAGGCGCCGTTCGCGCTGGAATGCCGCCGCGTCATGGCGATCGCGCCGGGGCCCGGCCGCGAGATCGTCATCGGCGAGGTGGTGCGCCTCCACGCCCGCGAAGGCCTCCTGGACCTCACGCGCATGCGCATCGACGCCGAGGCCTACCGGCCCGTCGGACGCCTGTTCGGCAACGGCTACGCCCGCCAGAACGACCGCTTCGACCTCGAACGCGAGACCTTCGCGGATTGGGAGGCGCGGCGCGCCCGCTAGCGCCCGCCCGCTCCGGCGCCCGCCGGCGTCGCGCCGAGGGGGACGCTCCGAGGTAGGGCCTTGCCGCGGGCGCAGGCTCCGCCGCCTCACATCTGGTCGAAGTCGATCACCACGCGGTCGCTCACGGGGTGCGCCTGGCACGTGAGGACGAAGCCGGCCTTCGTCTCCCAGGGCTCGAGCGAGTAGTTCACGTCCATCGACACCTCGCCCTCCACGACCTTCGCCCGACAGGTCGAGCACATGCCGCCCTTGCAGGCGTAGGGGAGGTCGAGCCCCGCCCGGAGCGCCGCGTCGAGGATCGGCTCGCCGTCGCCGACCGGCACGTCGCGCCGCTTGCCGTCCACGACGAGGGCGACGGTGCGGCCCGGCGCGTCCGGCCGGGGGGCGGGCGGCGTCGGCCGGGCCCGGCCGCCGAACTCGGACACGAAGCGTTCGACATGGACGCGCCCGGGCGCGATGCCGAGCGCCGCGCAGGCGGTCTCCACGGCCTCGCTCATGCCGGCCGGGCCGCAGACGAAGATCTCGTCCACCAGGGCGGCGGGCACGATGTGCGTGAGGAGGAGCCGCACCTTGGCGGCATCGAGCCGGCCGTTCAGCACCGGCACGTCCTGCTCCTCCTGGGAGAGGACGTGGAACACCGACAGCCGCCCGAGATGGCGGTCCTTCAGCTCCTCGAGCGCGGTGCGGAACAGCATGTCCGTCATGGAGCGGTTGCCGTAGAACAGGAAGACGCGGCTGTCGGGCTCGCGCGCCAGCACGCCGCGCACGATGGACAGGATCGGCGTGATGCCCGAGCCGGACGCGAACCCCGCATAGGTCCGCCCGCCCGCGGCCGGCCCGACCTGCCCGAAGCGGCCGGTCGGCGTCATGACGTCGAGCGTCTCGCCCGCCCGCAGGGCCTCGTTGGCGAAGGTCGAGAAGGCGCCGCTCTCCACGCGCTTCACGCCGATGCGGAGCTCGGCCTCGTCGGGCCCCGAGCAGATCGAATAGGAGCGCCGCACCTCCTCGCCGTCGAGGATCGTGCGGAGCGTCAGGTACTGGCCGGGCTCGAAGGCGTAGTCGGGCGCCAGCCGATCCGGCACGTCGAAGGCGATCGAGACGGCGTCAGGCGTCTCGCGGCGGACGTCCCGGATCGTCAGGCGATGGAAGCGGGGAGGCATCATGCGTTCCGCCCCTCAATGGCACTTGAAGTAGTCGAACGGCTCGCGGCACGCCCGGCAGCGCCACAGCGCCTTGCAGGAGGTGGAGCCGAACTCCGCCAGCCGTTCCGTGGTCTCGGAGCCGCAGAGCGGGCAGGCCACGACCTCCTCGCCGAACAGCGCGCGCCGGCCGCCGCCGCGGGAGGGTGGCGCGACGCCGTAGTCGCGGAGCTTGCGGCGCCCGTCCTCGCTCATCCAGTCCGTCGTCCAGGCGGGATGCAGCACGGTCCTGATCGCGGCGTCCGGGAAACCGGCGCGGTCGAGGGCGATCCCGATCTCGACCGCGATCATGTTCATGGCCGGGCAGCCCGAATAGGTCGGCGTGATCGTGACGACGACGCGCCCGTCCTCCAGGGCCACGTCCCGCAGCACGCCGAGATCGGCGATGGTGAGGACCG
>JAEUAC010000377.1 GCA_019695455.1 Methylorubrum extorquens
ATCCGGCGGGCGGCCTCTCGGCCGCGGACGCCGCCCGCCGGATGGGCGCGACCACGACGCCCGCCCTCCTGGACCGGGCCGTGGCGGAGCGCGCCTAGCGCGGACGCGCGTCCCGCCGAAGGGGTTCGGCCCGGCGTGCTCCGCGTTCAGGCCGCCTTCGGGACCGTGACGCCGATCATGTCGCCCTCGTGCACCAGGGCGGCGAGGTCGTCTTCCGACCAATCGTCCGTGCCCGCCGGGCGCAGCGGCAGGACCATCCAGCGGTAGTCGGCGGTCGAATCGACGACGCGGATCGTCGTGTCGTCGGGGATGGTCGTGCCCCATTCGGCCAGGACGCCGCGCGGGTCGCGCACTGTGCGGGCCCGGTAGGCGGAGGACTTGAACCAGAAGGGCGGGTAGCCGAGCACGGTGCGCGGGTAGCAGGAGCACAGCGTGCAGACGACGACGTGGTGGAGGCCGGGCCGGTTCTCCAGCACGCCGAGCGGCGGCGCGCCGCGCATGAAGGCGCCGATCGCCTCGGCGGCGGCCGTGCCGTCCCGGAGCGCGAGGGCGTGGAACGCGGGCTCGCGCCAGGCCTTCGCGACGAGGCGGGCGCCCAGCGCCGGCGAGGCCGTCTCCGTGAAGGCGATGCGCTCGCGGATTTCGGCCGGGGAGACGAGGCCCTTGTCCTGCAGCAGCGACGTGACGGCGGCGAGCAGGGCGCCGCTCTCGGCCTCGACGATCCTCATGCGGCCTCCAGCCAATGCTCGTAGATCTCGATCACGATCGCGTCGCCGCCGGCATCCGCCCACAGGTCCCTGGGGCTGAACTCGACGTGGTAGAGCGCCTTGGCGGGCGCGGGCCGCGCGAAGGCGATGTCCTCCGGGTTCGGGAAGGCGCCGAGCGGCGCGACGACCGTCCCGATCCGGCCGCGGACGTAATGGGGCGTGCGGATATGGGCGGGCCCCTCGGCCTCCGGCCAGCGGTCCGCGACGCGCACGCGGGTGCCGGGCGCGAAGCTCACGCGAGGTCTCCCAGCCGTCCCGCGACCTCGGCCTCGGTCAGCACGCCCTTGCGGAGCAGCGTCGCCGTCATCGAGCGGATCCAGCGCTGGTAGTAGGAGAGGCGCAGATAGGCGTCCTGCGGGATCTCCTCGATGCCCCGGCGGAGCTCGTCCACGGTCATCAGGCCCTTGAGCGACAGCATCTGCCGCAGCGCGTCGACCTCGCGGTCGAACTCGGTCAGCGCGTGCGGCTCCGTCTCGACCGCCTCGCAGAGGAATTGCGGCACGCCGCCCATGTCGTGGTGCGACCGGCGGGGATCGTCGCCCGGTTCGATGGCCTGGGAAGCGGACGGCGTGGTCATGCCCGACCCTACCATGCCGGACGCGGCCGTCGAGGCCGGGGTCGCGCTAAAGCGTGGCGGCGCGGGGCGCCGGATGGTAGGAGTGCGGCATGGTGGACAAACGGGCAGGCAGGCCAGCGGGCCGGACGGGGCGCGCCTCCGACGATGGATCGCGACGCTCGGACCGTCCGCGTTCGGCCGACATCCCGGTCCGCAAGAAGGCGGTGCGGCCGGCGCGGCCGCGCGCCGCCAAGCCGGCGCCGCCGCCGGCCCCGATCGTGGCGGCGCCGCCGCCCGCCCCCAAGCCGCGCTCCAACCTGCCCGTCGCCGTGCAGACGCTGAACGTCTCGGAGGACGAGGCGGGCATGCGGGTCGACCGCTTCCTCACGGCCCGGTTCCCGGACCTCTCCTTCACGCATATCCAGCGCATCGTCCGCACCGGGCAGCTCCGGGTGGACGGCAAGCGCGCCAAGCCGAACGACCGGCTCGAGGCGGCCCAGCAGGTGCGGGTGCCGCCCCTCAAGATCGACGAGGCGGTCGTGGCCGAACGCGCGCCCTCCGCGCTGTCGAAGGACGCCGAGGCCATCCGGGCGATGATCCTCTTCGAGGATGCGGACGTGATGGTGCTGGACAAGCCGGCCGGCCTCGCCGTGCAGGGCGGGTCCGGCACGAAGCGCCACGTCGACGGCATGCTGGAGGCGCTCCGCGACCGCGCCGGGCAGAAGCCGCGCCTCGTGCACCGGCTCGACAAGGACACGTCCGGCTGCCTCGTCGTGGCGAAGACGCGCTACGCCGCGACGGCGCTCGCCAAGAGCTTCCGCTCGCGCGAGACCCGCAAGGTCTACTGGGCGATCGTCGCCGGCGTGCCGCGCACCAAGCAGGGCCGGGTCTCGACCTACCTGGCGCGCGAGGATTTCGGCGAATCCGACAGCCGCATGGCGATCTCCAACCACGGCGACGAGGGCGCGAGCCACGCGCTCACCTACTACGCCACCGTCGACACGGCCGGGCAGAAGCTCGCCTGGCTGTCGCTGAAGCCCGTCACCGGACGCACCCACCAGCTCCGCGCGCACGCGGCCCATATCGGCCACCCGATCATCGGCGACCCTAAATACTTCAACGTCGAGAACTGGGAGTTGCCGGGCGGCATCCAGAACCGCCTTCATCTCCTCGCGCGCCGCATCGTCGTGCCGCATCCCCGCACGGGCAAGCCGCTGGACGTGACGGCCCCGCTGCCGGCCCACATGCGGCAGACCTTCTCGCTGCTCGGCTTCGAGACCTCCCGCTACGATCCCATCGAAGAGGCGCCCGAACCGTGACGGCGAACCGCGAGGCGGCTCGGCCGTTCATGCAGGCACGCATCGGGGACACCGCCGAATGATCCGCACCGCATCGTTCGCCCTCGCGGCGCTGCTCGCCACGGCGGCGGTGGCCGCGGCCCAGGCGCCGACCACCACGACGCCGCGCGGTCCGGCCACGACGACGGCCCCCGGTCCGAGCCGGGCCGCGCCCTACACGTCGACCCCCGCCGCGACGGCGCCTCGGGCCGGAGGCCAGACCGGCGCGCCGCGGCGGCGCTCCTTCGAGGCCTGCAACCGCGACGCGCTCGCCCGTCGCCTGCGGGGTGCGGAGCGGCGGCACTTCGTGTCCCGCTGCCAGCTCGGCTACGGCCGCCCGCTCTTCCGGCGTCGCGGCCCGGTCTCGAACTGACGGATCCCGCTTGCAGCTCGTGATCTTCGACGTCGACGGCACGCTCGTCGACAGCCAGGACCTCATCGTCGCGGCGCAACGGGAGGCGTTCGCGGCCTGCGGGCTCGCGGCGCCGACGCGCGACCGGTCGCTCTCCATCGTCGGCCTGTCGCTGCACGAGGCCTTCACGGCTCTCGTCGGGCCGAAGGGCCCGATCGAGGACCTGGCCGAAGCCTACCGGCAGGCCTTCGCGGTGCTGCGTGCCAATCCGGCGCTCGAGGAGCCGCTGTTCCCGGGCGCGGCCGAGGCGCTGTCGCGCCTCGCCGCCCGCGACGACGTGGTGCTGGGCATCGCGACGGGGAAGTCGCGCCGCGGCGTGTCCCACCTCCTGGAGCGGCACGGCTGGGGCCACCTGTTCGCGACGATCAAGACGGCCGACGACGCGCCCTCCAAGCCCGACCCGGCCATGCTGCTCCAGGCGCTCGAGGAGACGGGCATCCCGGCCGATCGCGCCGTGATGGTCGGGGACACGAGCTTCGACATGGCGATGGCGCGGGCCGCCGGCCTCCGCGGCCTCGGCGTCGCCTGGGGCTACCATCCGGTCGCCGCCCTGCGGGAGGCCGGGGCCGCGACCATCCTCGACCGGTTCGAGGCGCTGGACGCCGCGTTGGCGCCGGCGGCGGCCCGGGCCGCCTGACGTGGCGACGCCCGACAGGCCGGCGGCGACCCGCCGCTTCTACGCCGCCGTCGGCAGCGAGGCCGCCGAAGAGGGGTTCGCGCTGACGCTCGACGGGCGGCGCGCCCGGACGCCCGGCCGCTCGCCCCTGGTGCTGCCGACCCACGCCCTGGCGCAGGCCGTGGCGGCGGAATGGGAGGCTCAGGGCGACACGATCCGTCCCGACACGATGCCGCTCACGCGGCTGGCGAACACGGCCATCGACGGCGTGGCGCCGCGGCTCGTGGAGGTGCGCGACGAGGTGGTGCGCTACGCGGGGTCCGACCTCGTCCTGTATCGGGCCGGCGAGCCGGACCGGCTCGTCGCCCTGCAGGCGGAGGCGTGGGACCCGGTGCTCGACTGGGCGCGCGATGCGCTCGGGGCCCGGTTCATCCTCAGCCAGGGCGTGACCTGGGTCGCGCAGCCCGAGCTGTCGCTCTCTCGCATCCGCGCGCTGGCCGAACGCGAATCGTCGCCGTTCCGCGTCGCGGCCCTGAACGTCGCGACGACGCTGACGGGATCGGCGCTGCTCGCCCTCATGCTCGCGGACGGCGCGATCTCGCCGGAGGCCGCCTGGGCCGCGGCCCATGTCGACGAGAGCTTCCAGGAGAGCCGGTGGGGCACCGATGCCGAGGCGCTGGCCCGCCGCGCGGGGCGCGAGCGGGAGTTCCGGTCGTCGGCCGCCGTGCTGGACCTCGTGCCGCGCTGATTAGAGGTGTGTGAGGCTCGCGACCGCCGACACCGTGCCGGCGGCGGCGAGCAGGGCGAGGCCGAGTCGGATCACGGGCAGGGCGGCCGGCTTGAGGCGGAGGGACTTCATCTCCGCGCGGACGACGGACGAGTGACGAGACAACACGGGCTGGCCTTCGATGACGTTAAGATGACGCCCACTCATATGGTGCGCTGCACACAAAATGCACATGCGCTGCTGCATGGTGAGGCATGCAGGAACGCCGAGATTGGTGGCGGCCGATCCGCATGCTAGGCGCCTGACACCACGAGAGGACGTTCCCGTCATATGAAGGACATGCTCGAACTCCTGGCCGACCGTCGGGCCGCGGCCCGCCTGGGCGGCGGCGAGCGCCGGATCGAGGCCCAGCACAAGCGGGGCAAGCTCACGGCCCGCGAGCGGATCGAACTCCTGGTGGATCACGGCTCCTTCGAGGAGTTCGACATGTTCGTGCAGCACGGCTGCACGGATTTCGGCATGGCCGACGTGAAGATCCCCGGCGACGGCGTGGTCACGGGCTGGGGCACGATCAACGGGCGCACGGTCTTCCTCTTCTCCAAGGACTTCACGGTCTTCGGCGGGTCGCTGTCGGAGGCGCACGCCCGCAAGATCATGAAGATCCAGGACATGGCCCTGAAGGCGCGGGCGCCGATCATCGGCCTGTTCGACGCCGGCGGCGCGCGCATCCAGGAGGGCGTGGCGGCGCTCGGCGGCTACGGCGAGGTGTTCAAGCGGAACGTGATCGCGTCGGGCGTCATCCCGCAGATCTCGCTCATCATGGGGCCGTGCGCGGGCGGCGACGTCTATTCGCCCGCCATGACGGACTTCATCTTCATGGTCCGCGACACGTCCTACATGTTCGTGACGGGACCGGACGTCGTGAAGACGGTGACGAACGAGATCGTCACGGC
>JAEUAC010000006.1 GCA_019695455.1 Methylorubrum extorquens
ATGTAGGCCGGCACGGACGTGCCGGCCTACATGCGGGAGGGCCTGTCGCGCGGCAGCGCGCCCGCCCCGACTCTCCGCCGGCTGGCGGAGGTCGCGGAGCGGTTCGACGGCCGCGACACGGTCTCCACGCTCGACCGGCCCGTGCGCATCGGGATCGACTTCGCGGTCCTGGCCGGCGGCAGCGGGCTCGTGGTCGCCGGGTGGCTGGTGGACCCTCGGCGGCAGGTGGAGAGCGTGACGCTGCGGCGGGCCGGACGCGGCACGCGGCTCGACGGGGGCTGGACGCGGCTCGGGCGGCCGGACGTCACGGCGGCCTTCGCGGCCGACCCGGCCTATGCCGGCATCGGCCGCGACGGCCTGCACGGCTTCATGGCCTTCGCGGCGGAGGCCGGCGACGCCGGGGGCGCGGCGCCGACCTACCTGGAACTCGGCCTCGTCGGCGGGCAGCGGGCCTTCCATCCGCTCCTGCCCACCGAGGCGCCGCTCCGGGGCACGGTCGAGCGCATCCTGGGCCTGCTCGATCCGCGCGCGGCCGCCTCGGCCGCCGTCGTCGAGGGGCAGGTCGCGGACGCGCTGGCCGCGGCCGCGGGCCCGGGGCCGCGGATCCTCCGCCTCGTCGAGCACGGTCCGGCGCCGGCCGACCCGGCGCTGGCGCTCGTGATCGGGCTGGAGCGTGGCGGGCCCGACCTCACGGCCCGGCTCGCGACGCTCGCGATCGACCCGGAGGCGCGGCGGGTCCGGATCGTGCTCGCGGGCGCGGCCGACCTCGTGGACGAGATCGCGGGCGAGGCGGGCCGGCTCGCGCGCTTCTACGGCCTGTCCGTCACGCTGGTCGCGGCCGAGGGCGTCGAGGATGCCTGCGACGCGATCGAGGCGGGCGTCGCGGGCAGTCCCGCCGGGCTGGTCCTCCTCCTGGCGGGCTCCGCGCAGCCGCGGGCGCCGGGCTGGCTCGGCCGTCTGCGGGCGGCCCATGCGGAGGCGGGGCCGGAGAGCGTGGTCTCGCCGACGCTGCTCTTCGAGGACGATTCGATCCGCTGGGCCGGGACCTGGCTCGGCACGGACCGCGTCGCCGACCGGCTCGTCGGCTATCCGGCCGAGGCGATCGCCGGGTTCCGCACCATGGACGTGCTGGCCGGCACGGCGGAATGCGGCCTCCTCACGCGGGCGGCCTTCGCCCGCAGCGGCGGGTTCGGCCGGGGCTACCTGACCACGGCGGAGAAGAGCACCGACCTCTGCCTCCGGCTGCGCGAGGGCGGCATCCGTTCGGTCTGGGTGCCGGACGTCGCGCTCTACCTCACCGACGAGCCGCGGCGGGACGCGCCGCCCTTCGTCGCCGAAGCCGCCCGCCGGGCCGACCGCCTGAATTTCGAGCGCCGCTGGGCTCCGACCCTCGCGGCGGGAAGGAGCTGATCCGATGGCCAAGCGAACGCGCAAGAGCACGAACGTGCTCGTCGTCTCCCATGGGCATCCCGCCCACTCCATCGGCGGGGCCGAGGTGGCCGCCTACAACCTCCACAAGGGGCTCGCCGCCCAGCCCGACGCGGAATCCCGCTTCCTGGCCCGCGTCGGCCATCCGACGCGGCGCCACGACGCGACCGCCCTCATGAGGCTCCGCGGCGACGCGCGCGAAATCCTCTTCCACGCCGACGATTACGACCATTTCCTCGTGTCGAACCGCAACACGGACGACATCCGGCGCGACTTCGTGCGGCTGCTCCGCGACGTGGCGCCGGACGTCGTGCACTTCCACCACTTCATCGGGCTCGGGCTCGAGTGCCTGTACGCGGTGCGCGAGGCGCTGCCGGAGGCCACGATCGTCGTCACGTTCCACGAGTATCTCGGCATCTGCCACCACCACGGCCAGATGGTGAAGACGACCGGCATGAAGCTCTGCCATCGGGCGACGCCGAACGACTGCAATGCCTGCTTCCCCGAGATCGCGCCCGCGCGCTTCCTCGCCCGCGAGCGGTTCATCCGCGGGCTCCTCGAGATCGCCGACCACTACGTCTCGCCGAGCCGCTTCCTCCGGGACCGCTACGTCGCCTGGGGGCTCGACCCGGCGAAGTTCTCCGTCATCGAGAATGGGCTCGACATCGCGTCGCCCGCGCCGCTCCGGGCGCTGCCGCCCGGCGGACGGCGCTCGCGCTTCGCCTTCTTCGGCCAGCTCACGCCCTACAAGGGGGCCGACATCCTGGTCGACGCGGTCTCGCGCATCCCGGACGCGGTCTGGGGCGACGATTCCGTCCTCCTCATCTACGGCGGCAACCTCGAGCGCCAACCCCCGGCGTACCAGGACAAATTCGCCAAGGTGGTGGAGGCGGCGGGACGGCGCGTGCGCTTCTGCGGCCCGTTCCAGAACACGGACCTGCCGCGGCTCATGCGCTCGATCGACTGGGTCTGCATCCCGTCCGTCTGGTGGGAGAACTCGCCCGTCGTGATCCAGGAGGCGTTCTTCCACGGCCGCCCGCTCGTCGCGAGCGACATCGGCGGCACGGCCGAGAAGGTGACCGACGAACAGGACGGCATCTCGTTCCGGGCCGGCAGCCCGGAGGATCTCGGCGACGCCATCACGCGCTGCCTGACGGAGGACGGCCTCTGGGACCGGCTCCGCGCCGGCATCACGCCGCCGCTCGACCATCTCGGCTGCGCGCGCGCCCATCTCGACCTCTACGGCCGCCTCGCCGTCGAACGGGCCGGCCCGGCCCTTCCCGCCCCGGCGCCCCGCGCGACGAGGCGGGCCCGCGCCCTCGAACCGGCGTGACCAGGGGGCCGTCCCTCACCTCGTCATGCTGAGGAGGCGCGCTACGCGCCGTCTCGACGCCCGCACGACGGTGACGCGTGCTTCGAGGCTCCGCTTCGCTCCGCACCTCGGCATGACGAGGTCGGGTGTCGGCCGACGATCACCAACGCATGCCCAAGGAGCCTCCCGTGACCCGCATCCTCGTCATCAGCCCCTCGGGCGAAGTCTACGACCACGATTGCGT
>JAEUAC010000118.1 GCA_019695455.1 Methylorubrum extorquens
AGATCTCGTCGGAGGTCGCGGACGGGGCCCAATCCCTCATCCGCGAGCAGGTCGAGATGGGCGTCGCCGTCCGCATGGCGATCCTGGAGGCCCTGGCCGGGCACCTGCCGAACGGCTGAGGGCGCGACAGTGTAAAGCGATGCTTGACGGACGTGGCGCGCGGGCTACTTTGGTGCTGTGATCGTGTCGTTTCGCAGCCGGGCTCTCCGCCGCTTCTGGACGCGGAGCGACGCGAGTGGGCTGAGGGCCGATTGGATCCGGAAGGTCGAGCGGATCCTGACCCTCCTGGACCAATCGACGCGTGCCGAGGACATGGATGTGGTCACGTTCGGCTTCCACCGTCTTACGGGCGATCTGTCCGGCCGCTACGCGGTCGTGGTCTCGCGCAACTGGCGGCTGACGTTCGGTTTCGAGGGTCAGGACGCGATCGAGGTCGACCTGGAGGATTACCATGGCCGATGACAGCGTCCGCCGTGACGCGTCGCGCCCGCCGATTCACCCGGGCGAGATCCTGGCGGCCGACATCCTTCCGGCCCTGGACATGCCCGTCGCGGCGGCGGCCAGGCATCTGGGCGTGACGCGTCAGGCGCTCCATCGCGTCCTGGCCGGCAAATCGGCCGTCTCGCCCGAGATGGCTTTGCGCATCGGTAAGTTCTGCGGCAACGGACCGGACGTATGGCTCCGGATGCAGGCCGCGTTCGACCTCTGGCATGCGAGCCGCCGGTTCACCGACGAGATCGATCGCATTCCCACGATGCAGGACGCCGCTTGACCCTCCTCCTGACCAATGCCCGCCTCGTCGATCCGGGATCCGGGCGCGAGGGGCGGGGTGCGCTGCTCGTGCGGGACGGGATCATCGCCGAATCCGCGTGGGGCCGCGTGCCGGACGCGCCCGAGGGCGCCACCGTGGTGGATTGCGAGGGGCACGTCCTCGCGCCCGGGCTCGTCGACATGCGGGCCTTCGTGGGCGAGCCGGGGGCGGAGCATCGCGAGACGCTGAAGAGCGCGAGCGAGGCGGCGGCGGCGGGCGGCGTCACGACGCTCGTCTGCATGCCGGACACGAACCCGATCGTGGACGATCCGGCGATCGTCGACTTCGTGCTGCGCCGGGCGCGGGACACGGCGGTCGTGCACGTGCATCCCGCGGCCGCCATCACGCGCGGGCTTCGCGGCACGGAGATGACGGAGATCGGCCTGCTGGGCGAGGCCGGCGCGATCGCGTTCACGGACGGCGCGCATGCCGTCCAGTCGGCCGCCGTCATGCGGCGGGCGCTGACCTATGCGCGCGACCTCGGCGCGCTCCTCATGCCGCACCTGGCGGAGGCGAGCCTCGTCGGGTCGGGCGTCATGAACGAGGGCGAGCTCGCCTCGCGGCTCGGGCTCGGCGGCATCCCGCGCGAGGCCGAGAGCCTGATGCTGGAGCGCGACATCCGCCTCCTGCGCCTCACGGGCGGGCGCTACCATGCCTCCATGATCTCCTGCGCGGATTCGGTCGCCCTGGTGCGCCGGGCGCGTGCCGAGGGCATCGCGCTGACCTGCGGCGTCTCGGTCAACAACCTCGCCCTGAACGAGAACGACGTCGGCGACTACAAGACCTTCTGCAAGCTTTCGCCTCCGCTCAGGCACGAGGACGACCGGCAGGCCGTGATCGAGGCCCTGGCCGACGGCACGATCGACTGCGTCGTGTCCGACCACGATCCCCAGGACGTCGAGACGAAGCGGCTGCCCTTCGCGGAGGCGGCCGACGGGGCCGTCGGGCTCGAGACCCTGCTGGCGGCGTCGCTCCGGCTCGTCCACGACGGGCGCCTGCCGCTGCTCGCGCTGCTGCGGGCGCTCTCGACCAAGCCCGCCGACGTCCTCGGCCTGCCGGGCGGACGGCTCGCGGTCGGCGCGCCCGCGGACCTCGTCCTGTTCGATCCCGAGCGCCCCTACGTGCTGGACAAGCGCTCGCTCCGGTCGCGCTCCAAGAACTCGCCCTTCGACGAGGCGCGGCTCGAGGGGCGAGTGCTGCGCACCTTCGTGGCCGGCCGCGAGGTCTTCGCGCTCGCCGACGAGCCCGCCCGGGCGCGCGCCGCATGATGCCCGACGCACCCTGGGGGCTCGTCGCGGCGGGCCTCGCGCTCGGCTACGCGCTCGGCTCCATCCCGTTCGGACTGCTCCTCACGCGGCGGGCCGGGCTCGGCGACATCCGGGGTATCGGCTCCGGCAACATCGGGGCGACCAACGTCCTGCGCACGGGTCGCAAGGGCCTCGCGGCCGCGACGCTCCTGCTCGACGCCTTGAAGGGCACGGCCGCGATCCTGGTCGCGGCGCATCTCCTCGGCTTCGAGGCCTCGCTCGCCGCCGCGATCGGCGCGTTCCTGGGGCACACGTTCCCGGTCTGGCTCGGCTTCAAGGGCGGCAAGGGCGTCGCGACCTATCTCGGCTGCCTGCTGGCGCTCGACTGGCGGGCCGCGCTCGTCTTCGCGCTCGCGTGGCTCGGCACGGCCCTCGCGTCGCGGTATTCCTCCCTCTCGGCCCTGGTCGCGACCGTGCTGACGCCCATGGCCCTCTGGGCGCTCGGTCCGCACGCCGTCGCCCTCGCCATGGCGGCGCTGACGCTCGTCCTCTGGATCAAGCATCGCGAGAACATCCGCCGCCTGCTCGCGGGCACCGAGGGCCGCATCGGCAAGGCGGGATGAGCGCGGCCGGCCTGACCGACGAGCAGCGGATCGACTGGCTGCGCCTGATCCGCTCGGAACGGGTCGGGCCGCGCACCTTCCGGGGCCTCGTCAACCAGCATGGCGGTGCCCGGCAGGCGCTGGAGGCGCTGCCGGAGGCCGCCCGCCGGGCCGGCCGCCCCGCCATCCGCATCGCGACCCGCCAGGAGGCCGAGCGGGAGATCGAGGCGCTCGCGCAGCGCGGCGGCCGCTTCGTGGCGACCGGCGAGCCGGCCTATCCGCGCGCGCTCCTCGCGACGGAGACGGCGCCGCCGCTTCTCGCCGTCCGGGGCGATCCGGCGATCCTGAACCGGCCGGCGGTCGCGATCGTGGGCTCCCGCAACGCCTCCGCGGCGGGCGCCACCTTCACGGAGCGGCTCGCGGCCGATCTCGGCCGGGCCGGCCTCGCCATCGTGTCCGGCCTCGCGCGCGGTATCGACACCCGCGCGCACCGGGCGGCGCTGCCGACCGGCACGGTCGCCGTGCTGGCGGGCGGCCACGACAGACCCTACCCGGCCGAGAACGTGCCGCTGCTGGAGCGCATCGCGGCCGAGGGCGGCGCGGTGGTCAGCGAGATGCCGCTCGCCTGGGAGCCGCGGGCGCGCGACTTCCCCCGCCGCAACCGCATCGTGTCCGGCCTGTCCTACGGCACCGTCGTCGTGGAGGCCGCCCGGCGGTCGGGCTCGCTCATCACGGCCCGGTTCGCGCTGGAACAGGGCCGCGAGGTCTTCGCGGTGCCCGGATCTCCCCTGGACCCGCGGGCCGAGGGCACGAACGAACTGATCCGGGCGGGCGCGACGCTCTGCGCCGGCGCCGACCACGTCCTGGCGAGCGTGTCGCCGCTGCTCGCCGATCCGGGCGACCTCTTCGCGGCGGACCCGCCCGCCTATCGCGAGGCGGAGGGCACGACCTTCGCCGACGAGGACCTGTGGGACGAGCTCGACCTCTTCGGCCCGGCGCCGGTCCTCGCGCTCGAGGAGGAGGCGGAGGCCCCGCCCGCCTGCGAGGACGACCGGACCGCGCTGGTGCGGCTCCTAGGTCCCTCGCCGGTCGCCTTCGACGATCTCGCGCGCCAGTCGGCCCTGCCGCCACGGCTGGTGAGGACGCTTCTCGTGGATCTGGAGCTGGCGGGCCTGCTCGTGGTCATGCCGGGCGGTCTCGTCGCCCTCAGGGCCTGAGAGGCTCAGCGCCGCAGCCGCCCTCGCGCCATCCTGCCGGCCGGCGCGATCGGGCCCGCCGCCTCGAGATGCACGATCTCGAGGAGATAGGCCACGACCTCGAGCTCCGAGCGTCGCGCGAGTTCGGCGAGTTCCTTCGTCAGCGCGGCGATGTAGGCCGCCGTGTGTGCAGGATCCGCGTCACGCTCCGGCGGGGCCGCCTCGAGTCCCGTCTGAGTCACGTCAGGTCCTGTCCGAAGAGCGTCGACGAACCGGTAGCGCAACCCTAGGTTAGGAGCAATTCAGTTTTCTGTGTTCAGGTTGCGTCCGCCTGCATGCGGGCGGCATGCCGCATCCGGTCGATCGCGCCCTGCAGGATGTAGGCCGCCGCGGCCCGGTCCACCACGGCGGCCCGGCGGGCCCGGGAGGCGTCCGCCTCGATGAGGGCCCGGTTCACGGCGGCCGACGAGAGCCGCTCGTCCCAGAAGGCGAAGGGGAGGGGCAGGAGCCGGGCGAGGTTCCGGGCGAAGGCGCGGGTCGCCTGGGCGCGCGGGCCCTCCGTCCCGTCCATGTTGACCGGCAGGCCGAACACGAACCCGCCGATCCCGTAGCGCGCCACGATGGCGGACAGGCGCTGGGCGTCGGCGCTCAGCTTGCCGCGGGCCAGCGTCTCGAGGGGGCTCGCGACGGATCGTTCGGTGTCGGAGAGCGCGAGACCGATGGTCTTCGTCCCGAGGTCGAACCCGAGAAGGCGGGCGTTCCGCGGCAGCGCCGCCAGGGCGGCCAGCTCCGGCTCGAGCGCGATCACGGCCGGGCGGACCGGGGTTCCGGCCGCGGCCGGGGCCCGGTAGAAGGGCGGCCACAGGTCGGTGGAGACACATCCCCATGCGCGTCGTCTGGTTCGGTCATTCCGCGTTCCGGCTCGAATTCGGGGACAGCACGGTCCTGATCGATCCGTTCTTCACCGGCAACCCCGGCTTCCACGGCGATCCGGCGAGCGCGGGCGAGGGCGCGACCCACATCCTGCTCACGCATGGTCACGGCGACCATATCGGCGACACCGTCGAGATCGCCCGTCGGACGGGCGCGACCGTGGTCGCGAACTACGAGGTCTGCCTGTGGCTGCAGACCAAGGGCGTCGAGGCGATCGATCCCATGAACATGGGCGGCACCCTCGACCAGGGCGGCTTCACCGTGACGATGGTGCGGGCGGACCACACCTCCACCATGATCGAGGGCGACGTGTTCACGCCACTCGGCGCCCCGTCCGGCCTGATCGTGAAGGCGCCCGGCGAGCCGGTCGTCTACCACATGGGCGACACGGACGTGTTCGGCGACATGGCGCTCGTCCAGGAGATGCACCGTCCCGACATCCTCATGGTGCCGGTCGGCGACCGCTTCACCATGGGGGCCGCGGGCGCGGCCTTCGCCGTGAAGCGCTTCTTCACGCCGAAGGCCGTCATCCCCTGCCATTTCGGCTCCTTCCCCATCATCGCGCCGAACGCGGACGCGTTCGTGGCCGCCATGGAGGGCAGCGGCGTCCAGGTCGTGCTGCCGCATGTCGGGACGGGCGTGACCTTCA
The DNA here is from genome assembly GCA_019695455.1 of Methylorubrum extorquens. GTDB lineage: Bacteria > Pseudomonadota > Alphaproteobacteria > Rhizobiales > Beijerinckiaceae > Enterovirga > Enterovirga extorquens_A. The sequence goes on from JAEUAC010000118.1 coordinate 5,439, forward strand.
CGGCCTGACGTTAACCCTCGCCGCCGAAACCGGCTGACCGCCCCAGGCGCCGGTGCCATAAGACCGTTTACCTTTTGTTAACGGTTCTACGGGGGCGTCGTGGCGGAGGAGCGGGAGGCTGGGCGGCCGTCGCAGGTCGCCGTCGTGGACGGGGAGGTGCCGGATTCGGGCTGGCAGAGGCTGGACCTCGCGGCCCTGGCCGGCCTGCCGGCCGACGTGCCGCTGGACCTCTCCGGGCCCGTGGCGACCCCCGTCCGGCACGGCATCACCGTCCGTCCGGCTCCGACGCTGGCCGCCGTGCCGGCCGAGGCCCTGATCACGGTCGCGCGTCGGGCCCCCGAGCGGCGCTTCGCCAAGCGGGGCCCGGGCCCCTCCGCCAACGACAACGCCCACGGGTCGCGCTCGGCCTGGCGGGACGCGTTCTTCCTCGCGGTCCTCTTCGCGACGGTCGCGGTCGCCTTCTGGGGCGGCCGCCTGCACGCCTACCAGCGCGTGATCGTGGTCCCGCAGCCCACGATGGTCGGCGGCGTCATCACGTGAGGGCGCCCGCGTGGTTGTGAGGGCCCGGACGCCGATGCTATAGCGGCGGCCTTCCGCAGCCGAGTTCCGGACCCGCCGCCATGTCGGTCGACCACACGACGGTGCGCCGCATCGCGCACCTCGCCCGCATCGCGCTGGACGAGGCCGACGTGCCCCAGATGGGCGAGGAACTGAACGCCATCCTGACCTTCGTCGAGCAACTGAACGAGGTGGACGTGGAGGGCGTCGAGCCGATGAGCTCCGTCGTGCCCATGCGCCTGCGGCTGCGCGACGACGCCGTCACGGAGGGCGGGAACGTCGCGGCCGTGATCGGCAACGCGCCCCGGTCCGAGGACGGCTTCTTCGTCGTGCCCAAGGTCGTCGAGTAGACAGGCCGCGCTCCCGCCCGCCTCGCCGCGGGCGACCCGTCACCCTTCCCGAGACCGGCGGTCCGTTCCGCCTCCCCGGCGCCCGATCATGACCGACCTCACCACCTTCACCCTCGCCGAGGCGCGCGACGCCCTCAGGGCCCGCACGATCTCGGCGACCGAGCTGACGCAGGCCCATGTGGAGGCCGTCGCGAAGGCGAGGGCGCTGAACGCCTTCCTGCTCGAGACGCCGGAGCGCGCGCTGGCCGACGCGGCCCGCAGCGACGATCGGCTCGCGCGCGGCGAGGCCGGCCCGCTGGAAGGGATCCCGCTCGGCATCAAGGACCTCTTCTGCACGGCCGGCGTGCGGACCACGGCCGGGTCGCGGATCCTCGGCGAGTTCACGCCGCCCTACGAATCGACCGTGACGGCCCAGCTCTGGCGGGACGGCGCCGTGATGCTCGGCAAGCTGAACAACGACGAGTTCGCCATGGGCTCGTCGAACGAGACCTCGGCCTTCGGTCCGGTCGTGTCGCCCTGGCGGCGGGCCCACCCGTCGGTCGACGCGCGGCCGCCCCACGCCGGCAGCGACGAGGTCGGCCGGGTCGCGTTCGCGGCCTACGACGACACGAAGCTCGTGCCGGGCGGCTCGTCCGGCGGTTCGGCCGCGGCCGTCGCGGCACGCCTCTGCCTCGGGGCGACCGCGACCGACACGGGCGGGTCCATCCGCCAGCCGGCCGCCTTCACGGGCACGGTCGGCATCAAGCCGACCTACGGCCGCTGCTCGCGCTGGGGCACGGTCGCCTTCGCGTCCTCGCTGGACCAGGCCGGTCCGATCGCCCGCACGGTCCGCGACTGCGCCATCCTGCTGGGGTCGATGTCCGGGTTCGACCCGAAGGATTCCACCTCGGTCGACCGGGCGGTGCCCGATTTCGAGGCCGCCGTGTCGCGCGGCGTGAAGGGCCTGCGCATCGGCATCCCCAAGGAATACAGGCTGCCCGGCACGCCGGACGAGATCGCGGCCCTGTGGGACCAGGGCGCCGCCTGGCTGCGGGAGGCCGGCGCCGAGATCGTCGAGGTGTCGCTGCCGCACACGCGCTACGCGCTGCCCGCCTACTACATCGTGGCGCCGGCGGAGGCCTCGTCCAACCTCGCCCGCTACGACGGCGTCCGCTACGGCATCCGCGTCCCGGGACGCGACGTCGCCTCCCAGTACGAGGCGACCCGCGCGGAAGGGTTCGGCCGCGAGGTCAAGCGCCGGATCATGATCGGCACCTACGTGCTCTCGGCGGGCTACTACGACGCCTACTACGTCCGCGCGCAGCGCATCCGCACGCTGATCAAGCGGGATTTCGAGGAGGCCTACGCGGCCGGGATCGACGCCATCCTGACGCCCGCGACGCCGTCCTCTGCCTTCGCCATCGGGGAGAAGGCCTCGGCCGATCCGGTCGAGATGTACCTGAACGACGTCTTCACGGTCACGGTCAACATGGCGGGGCTGCCCGGCATCGCGGTTCCGGCCGGGCTCGATTCCCGTGGCCTGCCGCTCGGCCTGCAGCTGATCGGCCGCCCCTTCGACGAGGAGACGCTGTTCGCGGCCGGCGCCGCCATCGAGGCCGCCGCGGGCCGGACCGTGCTGCCGGACGCCTGGTGGTGACCGCCCCCTCCGTTCCGTTCGCCGTCTGGATCTGGGCCGCCTTCGATCCGGTGCTGATCGTGTCCGCGTTCGTGCTCGGCTGGAAGGCCGACCAGATGGGCAAGGTGTTCATCGCGGCCATCGCGGCGCTCGGCATCACGCTGCTGGCGGACTGGCTGCTGACGGCCGTCGGCATCCCGAACTTCGCGCCGATCTCGCAGGCCGGCCCGATGCTCGTGCCCGTGCGGTCGGTCGCGGCCCTGGTCTGGGCCGGGCTCGCCTACGGGCTGAGCCGGCGGCGGCGCCGGACATGAAAAAGGCCGGGCAGGGCCCGGCCAGTTCTCCTGTCCCCGGCCGCCATGGGCGGCCGAAGCTCTGGTCAATCGGCCCGCAGGGGCGCCGGCGCAGGGGGCGCCACGTCGATGCTGGGCACGCGGGCCAGCGTTTCGGCCTGCACGATCGAACCCGTGGTGATCGGCTCGCGACCCATGTTCGGGTCGAGGCCGTTCGAATCGTAGTAGAGGAAGGCGAGGAGACCGCCGGCCACCACCACGCCGCCCATCAGGAAGGCCGTGAACTGGGACCGGGGCTCGTCGTCCGGGTAGGCGAAGCGGTCGTCGTCGCGGACCTCCGGAAGCGGGATCGGACGCGCCGTCTCGCGGGCCTTGAACGTCATCGTTCTCTCCCGCTCTAGCGTGGTATCGGTCGGACAACGCACGTTGGCGGAAGAAGGTTTCGCGAGCCCGGCCAAGGCAATAGCCAAGCTTGGTGAGGCGGCTTCTTCGCCCGGCCGAACCATCTCCGCCGACGGTGCCCCGGCCGGCGCCGCGCGGCGGTGTTGACCGGCACCGCCTCCGGTCCCTAGTGCAGCAAACCCCGAGCCGAGCCGTCATGACCGCTGCCGTGAACCCCGCCAAGCTCATCAAGGGCGCCGTCGACGATTGGGAGGTCGTGATCGGCATGGAGATCCATGCCCAGGTGACGAGCCGCTCGAAGCTGTTCTCGGGCGCGTCCACGACCTTCGGCGGCGCGCCGAACGACCACGTCTCGCTCGTGGACGCCGCGATGCCCGGCATGCTGCCGGTGATCAACGCCGAATGCGTGGCCCAGGCCGTCCGCACCGGCCTCGGCCTGCAGGCGCAGATCAACCTGCGCTCCGTGTTCGACCGGAAGAACTACTTCTACCCGGACCTGCCGCAGGGCTACCAGATCTCGCAGTACAAGAGCCCGATCGTCGGCGAGGGGGAGGTGATCGTCGAACTGCCGGACAGCGGCGGCCAGATCACGGTCGGCATCGAGCGCCTGCATCTCGAGCAGGACGCCGGCAAGTCGATCCACGACCTCTCCCCGACCGAGAGCTTCGTCGACCTGAACCGCTCGGGCGTCGCCCTCATGGAGATCGTGTCGAAGCCCGACATGCGCTCCTCCGAGGAGGCGCGCGCCTACGTGACCAAGCTCCGCACGATCCTGCGCTATCTCGGCACCTGCGACGGCGACATGGAGAAGGGCAGCCTGCGGGCCGACGTGAACGTCTCCGTCCGCCGCCCCGGCGCGCCGCTCGGCACCCGCTGCGAGATCAAGAACGTCAATTCGATCCGCTTCATCGGGCAGGCGATCGAGCACGAGGCGCGGCGCCAGATCGCCATCATCGAGGACGGCGGCACGATCGACCAGGAGACCCGCCTGTTCGATCCCGGCCGGGGCGAGACGCGCTCCATGCGATCCAAGGAGGAGGCGCACGATTACCGCTACTTCCCCGATCCCGACCTCCTGCCGCTCGAGTTCGACCAGGCCTTCGTGGACGGGCTGGCGGCGCACCTGCCGGAGCTGCCGGACGCCAAGAAGGCCCGCTTCGTCGCGGCCTACGGGCTCACGGCCTACGACGCCTCCGTCCTCACCGCCGAACGCGCCTCCGCCGACTTCTTCGAGGCCGTGGCGGCCGGGCGCGACGGCAAGGCCGCCGCGAACTGGGTCATCAACGAGCTGTTCGGCCGCCTGAACAAGGAGGGGAAGGGGATCGAGGACAGCCCCGTCTCGGCCGCCCAGCTCGGCGCCGTGATCGACCTCATCGCCGACGGCACCATCTCCGGCAAGATCGCCAAGGACCTGTTCGAGGTCGTCTGGACGGAGGGCGGCGACCCGCGCGCGCTGGTCGAGAGCCGCGGCATGCGGCAGGTCACCGACACGGGCGAGATCGAGGCGGCCGTCGACGCGATCATGGCCGCCAACCCCGAGAAGGTCGAGCAGGCGAAGGCGAAGCCGACGCTCGCCGGCTGGTTCGTCGGCCAGGTCATGAAGGCGACCGGCGGCAAGGCCGCGCCGGCCGCCGTGAACGCCCTCGTCAAGGCGAAGCTCGGCATCGAATAGCGCGCGACGGCCCGGCGAACGCCGTCGGGCCCGTGCGGCGGGCGCGGCCGGGCCGCGGCTTCCGCCGGGGCGAGCGCGGCAGGCTGTCCGGCGGCCGCCTCCTGCCGTACCGGCCGGTGGGCGTGTGGGGCCTCCCCCGACCAGCCTACTCGGACGTGCCGTCCGGGTCCGGGACCGGCACGTCGAAGCCGTTCAGGATGACGGAGACGAGGCAGTAGCCGCCGACGAGGTAGAGGAGCTCGGCGGTCGCGTCCTTGCCGAAGGTCTCGACGGCGGAGCGCCACGTCGCCTCGGGCAGGATGCCGCCCGCCGCGAGCGCGTAGGCGACGTCGTAGGCGACGGCCTCCTCGCGCGTGAGATCCACGGGCCGCTGCCCGGCCACGATCGTCGCGATCTTGGTCTCCGCGAGCCCGACCTTCTCGCCGATCGCCACATGGGCGTAGAGCTCGTAGCGGGCCTTGAACCGCGCGCCGACGACGAGGATCGCGACCTCCCGCACGGGCTTCGGCAGCAGCGGATCGGTGCCGAGCGCCTTGGTGTAGTCCCACCATGGCTTGCCGAATTTCGGCCAGTGCAGGGTCGGGTTCCAGGGCCCGACGAGCGCGCCGTCGGGCGCGACGGAGGTGAAGCCGGTGAAATGGGCGTCGATGCCGGCCCGCATGTCGTCGTAGAGCGCGCGACGATCGGCGGACAGGGTCTCGGGCGGTAGCAGGGGCAGTCGCATGGCGGGCTCCGTGTGGCCTGCCTCTCAACCGGGCCCGCCTCCCGGCCGTTCCGGCGCGTCCCGCAACGCAGCATTGCATGGACGCCGCGCGTGGCTGCGCGACAGAGCGGGCGCGACCGATGCTGGGGCGTGCGTGTTGGGAGCGATGCCGTGCGGCTGCTCCGTGCCCCTGGGGTCGCGCCCGCCTCGTCGTCCGCGAGAGCTGCCGCTCCCGGTCGACCCGAACGGGTGCCGGCCGGTCAGGCGGCGTGATGCTGGGGTGGAGTCATGCCTGCCTCCGTGATGCACCGTGAGGTGCCGATGCGGCCTGAGCCGTCCTGTCCCGCCGCCGTCACGTCGCGATCGACCCGCGGGATGTCCCCGATGCACCGGGAACGAGAGGATGCTGCGCCCGGTCCGGCGAGCCGTCAAATGAATTCGTCGCCGCGGCGCAGCACGGCTCAGGCGTGGGCGACGGCCATGGCGGGGAGGGCATCCATGACGCGCGAGGCCGGGAAGGTGACGATGACCTCCGTGCCCTCGCGCGGCCGGGAGCGGAGCTGGAAGCCGCCGCCATGGAGGTCCACGAGGCCCTTCACGATCGGCAGGCCGAGGCCCGACCCCTGTTCGGCCGTCTTGATGGCGAGCGAGCCGCGGCCGAAGGAGGACATGACGACGGGGATCTCGTCCTCCGGGATGCCGTGGCCGGTATCGGTCACGCTGACGTACTGCCCGCCGGAGGACGTCCAGCCCACCTTCACGGTGATCTCGCCGCCGGGCGGCGTGAACTTCACGGCGTTCGACAGGATGTTGAGCACGATCTGCCGCACGGCCCGCTCGTCCGCCCAGA